>CAJWMQ010000007.1 GCA_913042895.1 uncultured Verrucomicrobiales bacterium
TCAAGCCGACGAAAAGGCTCCGTTTGGTGAAGTCGTGGGCGTCCGAGATGCCGCCAGTAGGGCGGGCATCACCAATATTCACGCGCAAGTAAAACTGCCCGCCGAGCGTTAACGCTTTTTCACGCGGGTCTTCACGCCCTGAACTTTGGAACGCACCTTCAGGCGCAACGCATTCAGGTTAATGAAACCGGTGGCGTCATCCTGATTATACGCTTCGGTTGGATCCGCCTCCATCGTTGCGATATCCGGATTGTACAGGCTGAGCTTCGACTTACGGCCCGCAGTGTAAAGACCTCCCTTATAGAGCTTTAAACGCACCGTTCCGGAAACTGTCTTCTGCGTTTCCCTCACCAACGCCTGCAACGCCTCACGTTCCGGCGCATACCAAAAGCCGTTGTACACCAGCTCGGAATATTTCGGGATCAACGAATCCCGAATATGCATTACCTCGCGATCCATGGTGATGGATTCCATCTGCCGATGCGCAAAATGCAAAATGGTACCACCCGGCGTTTCGTATACTCCGCGACTCTTCATGCCCACAAACCGGTTTTCCACGATGTCCACACGGCCGATACCGTGCTTGCCGCCCAGCTTATTGAGCTTCCGCATCACCCCGAGTGGATTCAGAACCTTGCCGTTCACAGCGATACAGTTTCCCTTATTGAACTCGAGATGCACATACTCAGGTTTATCCGGCGCATCCTCGGGCGCCACCGACAACTTGAACATCTCCTTGTTCTTTGGCGCAAAGGCATCAAACCACGTGTCCTCCAGAATCCCCGCCTCATATGAAATATGCAGAAGATTGCGATCCATTGAATACGGCTTACTGGCGCTCGCCTCAACATCCACCTTGTGTTTCCGGCAGTAATCAATCATCTCTGTGCGTCCGGGAAATTGCTCGCGAAATTCCGCCATCCGCCACGGGGCAATAATATCAATGTCAGGTGCCAGTGATGCAGCCGTCAGCTCAAAACGTACCTGATCGTTTCCCTTGCCTGTCGCCCCGTGGGCAATGGCATGGGCTTTTTCTTTGCGGGCAATCTCCACCATGCGCTTGGCAATCAAGGGTCGCGCAATGCTCGTCCCGAGATAATATTGATCTTCGTAGATCGCCCCGGCCTGCATCATGGGATAAATAAAATCTGCGGCAAACTCCTCCTGAAGATCATCAACAAAAATTTTAGAGGCGCCGGTGCGTTTGGCTTTTTTATCCAGCCCGCGCAATTCCTCCTCCTGCCCCACGTCCGCGCAGAAGGCGATCATTTCGGCGTTGTATTTTTCCTTTAACCAGGTGAGCAACACCGAAGTATCCAGCCCACCGGAATATGCGAGTACAATTTTCATCGGATAAAATTAAATCATGTGACAAAACATGGCATCGCGCAACTTTGGCTCAAACCATGTGCTTTTGGGCGGCATGATACCCCCGGCATCCGCAATCGCCATCAAATCCTCAATGCTGGTGGGGTACATCGAAAATGCGCAGGCGTAGTCACCGCCATCCACAAGCCTCTCCAGCTCCGCGGTGCCACGGATTCCACCAATGAAATCAACCCGATCACTGGTGCGCGGGTCATCAATCGCAAGCATGGGGTGCAAAACATGATTCTGGAGCAAAGCCACATCCAGCTCATCCATAGGCGTATCGGCCTTAGTAAATTCCGTTTTAAACACAAGCCGTCGCCAGGTGCCACCCAAGTACAAGCCCAGTTCATTTTTTGTACCACAACCCCCGGCGCCGCCTTCGGTGATTTCAAAAATCGTTCCCAGCTGTTCCAGAAAAGATTCCGCGTCTAAACCATTTAAATCCTTCACTGCCCGATTGTAGGCGAGGATTTTCATTTGATTATGAGGAAAAGTAACCGTTAGGAAAAACCCGCTTTGCCCCGCTCCGGACCGGGAGGCGTTCACACGAGAGGCCGCCGCGCTTCGGTGATGTCCATCAGCAATGTACAGAAAATCAATTGCCTCAAACTTTGCCTGCAAAAAAGCAATGTCTTCAGCATCAAACACATTCCAAGCCGTGTGCTGCACACCGTCTTCCGCCGTGAAATTAATATCCGGCTCCGTGGCAATCACTTGCTCAACAAAGGCATCCACCTTGGCATCGGCACGGTAAGTGAGAAACACCGGGCCGGTTTGGGAATCCAACGCCTCAATATGACGAACCCGATCGTCTTCCTTAGCGGGCCGGGTTAGCTCATGTTTCTTAATGATTTCTCCATCGTATTCCGCGCAACTCGCTGCCGCCACCAAGCCTACTTGAGCATGGCCATCCATAATCTGGCGGTACAGGTAAAATCCTGGCTGGGAGTCTTGTACGAGGGCACCCTGCTCTTGAAGCAGCCGGAAATTTTCTGCCCCCTTCGCATACACCGCCTCGGAATAAACGTCCACCCCCGGTTCGAGATCAATCTCAGGCTTGCTTACGTGCAAAAAACTATAGGGATTACCGGCGGCAATTTCGCGCGCTTCCCCACTGTTCATAACGTCGTAAGGCAGCTCACAGATCTGGGCTGCAAGCTCAGGTTTGGGCCGCAGGGCGGCAAATGGTTTCAAGGTAGCCATAACCGGGGCGGGAAAGTACCGATTACCCTGCGTATTGGCCATGAAAAAGCGTGGAACATATCAAAGATTTCCTTGCCTCTTGAGAAGTTTGCGCTCAAATACATAAATTCCGAACGCACATTGCGTCGGCACCGAGATATGGCCATCCAACAAATTCAGGAACTGCTTTGAGTCGTCCACGTGGTAAGGGCAGAGGACGACGCTGGGAACCCCGCACCCGGGTCAACGAACGCATCCGCGTCCGAGAGGTACGCGTAGTGGATGCCGAGGGCCAACAGGTGGGCGTCATGAAAACTGAGGAGGCGCTAGCTTTGGCCAAACGAGCCGGCTTCGATCTGGTGGAAATCTCGCCAAACGCGCGCCCACCGGTATGTCGTATTTGTGATTTCGGCAAATACCAATACGAGGAATCCAAGAAGAAAAAAGAAAACAAGAAGAGTTCGCATGTTGGCAAGGTCAAGGAGGTGCAACTCCGCCCCCGCTGCGAACAGCATGACTTCGATTTCAAGCTGGCTCACGCCACCAACTTCCTGTGCCAGGACATGAAGGTGAAAATCCACCTTCGCTTCCGCGGACGGGAAAATGCCCACAAGGATATTGGATTCGACACGGTCAAACGATTCATCGACGCCCTCAAACCTTGGGGTAAATCAGACGTCGCCCCACGCCTTGCCGGCCGCGGCATTGACGCACTGGTCAACCCACTTCCGGCCAATCAAAGGGCGGAAAATCCTCACGAGAAATCCAAACTGAAAGATCTTGAGGAAGAACCCCACGACGACGATTCGGCAGCTGGTTCCTCCGGCAAAGATGAGGAGAATCTTAATACGCCTTTCGAAAATCTGAATTCAGCGTCGGCGAAGAATTAATCCAGCACCCCTTGTTTGCGCAGCATCGCCTCCATAGCGCGGTCCATCATAAGATCCGCCATTGGCAAGGTCACTTGATCCAGTCGCGTAACGGCTGCCTTGAGCGCCGTCAAATTCCCCTGATCATTTTCCGCTGACTGCAGCAAGCCCTCCACTGCCGTAATGGCCTCGTCGATGATCTGTGCATTATCCAGCTCATCACGAAACGCCTCGAGCCCCTCGCGCGCCGCCTTGACCGCCTCGCCTGCCTTAAGCGCCGCTTCCACCCAACGGCGAGCGTCCATATCCTCAAAGGCATGCTCCACCGATTCCTCAACCATTTCCTGGACGCGATCATCACTCACGTCCACGGCCGATTGAATGGGCACAATCTTCTCGCGGCCGGTCGCCGTATCACGAGCGAGCACCTGCAAAATACCGTCTGCATCAATTTCAAACTGTACCCCTACACGGGCGCCCCCGCGTGGGGCAGATTCAAATCCCAATTCAAACCGCCCCAAGCTCCAGTTATCGGCCGCCCGCTCGCGTTCCCCCTGCAGGACATGCACCAGCATCGCCCGTTGGCCATCTACTGCGTTGGTAAACATTTCACCTGCCTTGGCCGGGATCGTGGTGTTGCGGGGGATAATGACATTCATCAAACCGCCAAATGTTTCCACCCCCAAGGACAAAGGCGTCACGTCCAAAAGCAAAGTCGACGTCATTTCCCCAGACAAAATCGCCCCCTGAATGGACGCCCCCAACGCTACGGCTTCATCGGGATTTACTCCGGTATTCAACACGGGCCCATCGGCCGCATGAAAGGAATCGCCCAAACGCACATCCCCTCGCACCTCCTCGTACTCCGCACACTCAAACCACTCCGCAACCAGCCGTCGCACCAAAGGCATCCGGGTTTGTCCGCCCACCAAGATCACCTGCGATAAACTCGCCGCCTCCATGCCAGCATCCGTCAAGCCCTGACGACAGTGTGTTTTGGTTTGCTCGAGGATCGGCCGCGCCAGCGACTCCAAATCAGCCCGGCTGAAGTTCACTTCCAAACTGAAATCCGGTTTCAGAAACGGAATCTGAATTCGGTATTCATCACAACTGGACAAAGCAATTTTCGCTTGCTCGGCCGCTTCACGAATGCGCGCCTTTCCAACGGCATCGAGCTCACCTTCGACTTTCGTCTCCAACCATTCCGCAATCGCTGCATCCACATCATCACCACCCAATGCCGTGTTGCCGTGTGTGGCCAGCACTTGAAACACCCCTTCACGAAGCTCAAGAATAGACAGATCAAATGTGCCACCGCCCAAATCGTACACCGCCACCTGATCCCCCTCCGGCGAGCCCTGAAGACCACACGCCAAGGCCGCGGCCGTGGGTTCATTAATAATCCGCTCCACTTTCCAACCGGCCTGTTCCCCCGCCAGCTTGGTGGCCTGACGTTGGGCGTCATTAAAATAAGCCGGCACAGTAATGACAGCTCGATCCGCCGATTCACCCAAAGCCGCCTCCGCTTGAGCCCGAAGTTCCTTGAGGATCAACGCCGAAACCTCCACCGGTGAAGCGGCCTCGCCTTTTACCAAGGAATTTTCGGATCGTCCCATAAATCGTTTAGCCGATGAAACTGTCCGCTCTGGCTCCACCGTTTGAATCCGCTTGGCGGCAACGCCCACCACCGGTTCGCCATTCGCCGGAAAATGCACCACGGAAGGCAGCAATCTTCGACCTTCCGCGTCGGCAAGAATTCCGGGCATCCCCGCCTCCACCACGGCGATGGCCGAATGGGTTGTCCCCAAATCAATGCCGACAATTTTGCTCATGCGCGAAGCTTGCATTGAACCGGTGGAGTTGTCCACTCTGCCGCATGCACTGTTTGGTCACCGCCGGCGCAACTTACGAGCCTATCGATGAAGTGCGCCGGTTAACCAACCACTCCACCGGCCGGCTGGGCTGTGCCTTGGCCGATGCTCTGGCACGGGCCGGCCACCGCGTCACATTGCTACTTTCCGAAACCGCACTGCACAATCCGCGCAGCCGAAAGGTTCGCATCCTTCGCTTCAACACCACGCGCTCACTGCAACAGCAAATGAAAGAAGCGGCCACACTGAAGGTGAAAGCGATTTTCCATGTAGCAGCCGTCTCTGATTTCACCGTCGCCCGGCCTCGTCGAGGCAAAATTCCCAGCGCTAAAAGCCTCACATTAACTCTCAAGCCCACCTCAAAGATTATCCGCCACCTGCGTCGATGGCATCCTAAGGCCTTTCTGGTGGGTTGGAAATACGAAGTGACAGGCCGCCCCAAGCAAGTGGTCAACAAAGGGTTGGAGCAGATAAAAACCTGTCGAACAGACGCCTGCGTCATGAACGGCCCAGCATACGGTGAGGGCTTCGGTTTAGTTGGGAAAGAGACAAAACATTGCGCCGATGAGCGCGCCTTGTTCCGGCATCTGCTTACATTACTTCAGTGACCTCGATGCCCAGCGCATCCAGCCCGGAACTTAGTACTCGCGCTGACAATTCACACAAAGCCAAGCGACTGTCCCGTTCAGCAGCTTCTGCCTTAAGGACCGGACAGGCTTCATAGAAACGGCTGAAATGCCCCGCCAACTCGAACAGGTAATTGCACAAAAAGTTGGGCCGATAATCTTGGGCCACCCTTTCCAATGTCTGCCCAAAATTCATCAGGTGCTTGGCCAAGGCCAATTCCTCAGGCGCCTTGAGTTGCAACTCTACCTTCGTAAAGTCCGGCGCATCCACTTTACGGAAAATGCTGCGCACGCGCGTGTAGGCATATTGGAGGTACGGCGCGGTGTTGCCCTGCAATGCGAGCATTTTGTCCCAATCAAAAATGTAATCACTCTGTCGGTTGTTTGAAAGATCGGCATATTTCAAGGCCCCCAAACCGACCACCCTAGCAATCTCACGCCGTTCAGCTTCTGGAAGATCCGGATTTTTTTCACTCACCACCGCAAGGGCCCGTTCCTCCGCTTCATCAAGCAGACCAGCCAAACGCACGGTTTCCCCACTGCGCGTCTTGAAGGGTTTCCCGTCTGGCCCAAGGATGGACCCAAACCAAACATGCTCCAGCTTGGCTGAAGCTGATTGCTGCCAACGCCCAAAAATATTGAAAAGCTGCTGGAAATGCAACTGCTGCCGGCCGTCGGTGACATAAACGATATCCGTCGGCGACCACGTCTCCATGCGATATTTTAGGGTGGCGAGATCCGTGGTGGTATAATTCGCCGCCCCATCGCGCTTGCGTACAATCGCCGGCTTATCGGCCAATTGTTTATCACCGGGGAATCGTACCACCATCGCCCCTTCACTCACCTCGGCAATTCCCTCCCCTTGCAACTCTTCAACCAGCCCGGGTAATTGCGGATTGTAAAAACTCTCGCCCAACGTCTCGTCAAACGCCACCCCAAGGCGACCGTACACCTGATCAAATTGTTCCTGCGAAAGCGCAATCATGCGTTGCCAAATCGCGAGATTCTCCTCATCTCCCGATTGCAGTTTCACCAGCTCGGCCCGCGCCTCGTTCCGGCGCGATTCATCGGCATTGATGACTTTGTAGAGCCGTTCTAGTTCGGCGATCGGATCCTGCTTCAAGGCCTCTTCGTTCAACTCCGTTTTCCAACCGAGCAACAGCATGCCAAACTGCGTGCCCCAATCGCCGATGTGATTATCGGTCACCACTCGATGCCCCATCATTCGCAGCACACGTGCCAAGGTGTCCCCCAAAATGGTCGATCGAATATGCCCCACATGCATCGGTTTGGCGACATTGGGCGAGCTGAAATCCACCACCACCGTCCGGGGTGATTTTGCTGGCAAGAGAAACGGATACTCTGAGCCGAGAGCCGCCTGCAATGATTGCTGGAGGGCATCGGGCTTCAATCGAAAATTCAAGAAACCGGGACCAGCAATTTCCACCGGCTCACACCAATCGTCCACATCCAGAGTTTCCACCACCTGTTCGGCAAGCTGGCGCGGATTCATCTTCCGCTGCTTAGCCAAACCCATGAGCGCATTGCTTTGGTAATCGCCGTGCTGTGGATCTGCGCACGGACGCACCAGAATGCGGGAACGATCTGCATCCGGCAAATGCGCCAGCGTTGCTTCCTGGAGGCGTTGCTCGATCTCGGCCTGGATCACAGCGATTACTCGGCCGGTTGGCTGATGATCTGTTGAATGGCCGCCGCATCTTCGGCGTTATCCAGTGAATCACGAAATTCTCGGTTATGCAGCAGCTTGGCGATATTGGCCAATGTATGAAGATGCTTTTGAAATTGACCTTGCGGCACCAGAAACAACACCACCAAATTGACCGGCTGATTATCCAACGCCTCAAAATCAATACCGGCCTTGGAACGGCCCAGTGCGCCGACAACATCCTCAATCACATCCGTGGCGGCATGGGGGATGCCGATCCCAAAACCGATGCCGGTGCTCATGGAATTTTCCCGCTTCTTAACGACCTCGGTAATGGCCTCGCGATTCTCTTCCTTGATCGCACCGCTGCTCACCAGCTGGCCTATCAATTCGTCGATCGCCTCCCAACGATCCGTGGCTTGAAGGTCCGGCACGATATGCTCGGCCTGGACAATTTCACTCAGTGTCATTTTGTGGGGCCATTTCGCATGATGGAGGGGGCTATTTCAAGGCTGAATTAATGGCCACCACCCCGCGTTGCGCCCAGCCACCCATATCCTGAAACGTCCGGCCCACTCCACTGGCAATCTCCTGTCCAACTTCCATCAGACCCGGCTCGCCCATCACCAACGACCAGCCTGCCATCAGAATTAACAAATTCCCCAGCAATATGATAACCCCTGAGAAACAGCGGCCCTGCGAAGTAATATCTGGTTGGCGTGTGCGCAATATTTCCACGGTTAACAACACATGAAACGCATACGCCAAACCCAACGCCCAATGAAAAACTCCCCAAGCCCACGGGGTGTTCCACCCCCAAAACATCCGCCCCAAGGCGAATAACGCAAACACTAAGACGGCATACAGCGGCACAAAATACGGGGCTAATGTGACAAAAAAATTATCCTTGGTAACATACACATGCCCGCCCTCGCCGGTGACCTTCATGCCCTTCACTCGCCCGCCACAAGCCATGGTTGCCAGTGCATGGGTGAATTCGTGACCCAACACATACACCCACATGGGCCGGGGCAACCATCGATACAAGCCCCCCATGCAGGCGATGCCCGCGACCAATGGCACCATCACCACCCCTTGAAATTCAAACCCCTGCCACAAGCCACCCATAGCCCGCAGCACGCCGATGCATACAGGCAAAAGCAAAATGGCAATGAATAGTTTAGCCCTCCGAGGCACGGTTAATATAAGCGTAAATCGCGGTGAAAATCGAGCCGAATCCGTGAATGACTTGCGATTGCCTTGGGCTCGACCGGCCCTTAGCGTTCACTGATGACTCGTGAGCAAGTGCTGGAAGTGTTCCGGCAAAACCACGCCCTACTCGAGGGCCATTTTATTTTGCGCAGCGGCCTGCGAAGCCGCGAATTTTTCCAATGCGCACAGGCACTCCAAAAAATGCCTGTGGTAGAACAGCTCGGCGCTGCGCTTGCCGCCAAGGTACGCGACCTCGGCATCACCACCGTGGTAGCCCCGGCCATGGGCGGCCTAGTCATCGGCCAAGAAGTTGCACGTCAGTTGGGTGTGCGGTTTATTTTTGTGGAAAAGGAAAACGACGCCTTGGTTTTGCGACGTGGATTCCAGATCGCCCCTCAGGAAAAAATCCTGATCGTGGAAGACGTCGTCACGCGCGGCGGCCGCGCGGATGAAACCATCAAAATCGTCCGTGAACACGGAGGTGAGTTGCAGGCATTAGCTGTTTTGGTGGATCGCTCTGCCGGCAAATATAACCCTGGCACCCCCTTTATCAGCCTGCTGAAAATGCAGGTGGAAACCTTTGCGCCGGACGATCTACCTGAAGATTTGAGAGCCTTGGAGCCTGTTAAACCCGGTAGCTAGCGATGACCGAAAAATCACTCACCTTAGGCGGCGGATGTTTCTGGTGTCTGGAAGCTTTGTTCCAGCGACTGGAAGGAGTGTTACAAGTAACGCCCGGATACGCTGGAGGAGACACGGAAAACCCCACTTACCGTAAGGTATGCTCGGGCAACACCGGCCATGCGGAGGTAATCCAAATCACCTATGATCCCGATACGATTTCCCTGAACGACCTTCTCGAGTTCTTTTTCCATGCCCACGATCCCACGACCCTAAACCGCCAAGGCAATGACGTGGGCACTCAATATCGCTCCACGATCATGCCAGTATCCCCGGAACAAACCACGCTGGTCCAAGCCGAATTGGATCAGGCCGCAGGCAAATTCGAGGAACCGATCGTGACCACTATCGAGCCGCTGGAAACTTTTTACCCCGCGGAAGCCTATCATCACGATTATTACAACCAGCACCAATCCGCTCCCTACTGCGCCTTCGTCATTTCGCCGAAGCTCGAAAAACTACGCGACCGGCTAAAGGACAAATAATAAGGGTTTCTTGACGAAAACCGTCCAATCCTTTTGGATCAACTGCGTCATGAAACCCTTCAGACACTTGCGCGTCCTCGCTTTGCTGGTTTCCAGCAGCTTCCCCGCGTGGGGCTGGGTTGATTTTTTGCCCGTCAATGGCCCAGTGCCAGCCCCGGCGCCGGTTTTGGGGAAACAGTTGTTTGTCCCTAACAATATCACCACAATTCCGGCTCTGAAATTAAACCGCCGGTCCAAGGCAGAGCATTTTGCCCTGAAAGATGGGTCAATCTATTTCGGCGAACTAGCTGGTTTTGACGCCCAAAAGGGATTTCTTTGGAAACATCCGTACATTACGCCGGATCTTAGAGTATCTCCCGAGCATGCCCAATACATCCAGCTGGGCCAACGCGAAACACCCGCAAATTCTCGGAATCATAATTGCCAAATCACCCTTGCCAATGGGGATGCCCTTTCCGGAGAACTCAAGTCTTTATCCGACGGCAAACTCACCCTGAGCACCTGGTACGGCGGTGAATTGCAGCTCAAGCAAACGGCCCTCAAAACACTCGTACCTGGGTTCAAGGCCCTAAAGGATTTGTATCAAGGCCCCAAAAGCGTCCGGGACTGGACGTTTTACGATTCTTCCAGCGGCCAATACCTCAAAGCGCTTTCCGCCGATGCAACCGCCGAGGAAGTCGAAAAGAAAAGTAAAAAGCTAAATCTCAGCAATGGCGCTTGGAAGCTTAAGGATCAAACCTTCGAGGCCCGGCGCAGCCAAGCCCGCGTGGGAAGAAATTTCGAAAATCTCCCGAACAGTCTCCGGTATGATTTTAATGTTCACTGGACGGGCTACCTCAATCTCTACGTAAATTTTCTCACCGACAATTTAAACTCATACAGTAGCGGCAACGCCTACTGCCTGCGCATCAACACATCCTACGCCTACCTCTACCGCTACAAACTAAAAAACGGGGCCGGAAATGGACGCAACGTGGGCTCCAATGTTCGCATCAACCTCAATACACTCGGCAATCACGCCCGATTCTCGATCCGCGTTGATCGCAAAAAAAACTCCATCGCGCTTTTCGTTAACGAGAAATTCATCAAGCACTGGGACGATGCTCAAAATGACCCACTCCCCAACGATTCCAAGGGGCTGATGTTTACCACCATGAGCTCTAACCCTGTTACCCTGAGCCAGATTGGACTCTCGGAATGGAACGGAAAAATCCCCGGCGGTAACAATGTGACCGAACAACAGGGCGACCAAGATTTCATTCTCTTCGCCAATGAAGACAGCATGAGCGGTAAGATGATCAGCATTGCTGAGGGCAAGATGACGTTTGAAACACCATTCGCCAAACTCCCAATCCCGCTCGAAAACATCACACGCGTCAACCTCGCCAAGAGCACGACCGAACTACTACCCGCTCGGACTATCAGAGCAGTGATGCGCAACGGCCAAGGCAGCATCAGTGGCGAATTGGTCAGGTGGGAAGACGGCAGGATCTCTCTCAAGAGCCCGTACTTCGGCGAGGCATCTTTTGTGGACAGCATTTTCCAGAGCATCGAGTTCAGTGTCAAACCCATCGAAACCTCCCGCCGCCAGCCACCTTCCCAGGGACTTAAACCCGTTCCCGTCCGCCGACAACTTCGCCAGAACATACTGCCTCAAATCGAGCTTCAGCAATTGGAACGATAATTCAACATGAAAACTACCCTGAGCATCCTTTTCATTTCCATTCTCCTGCCAACACTCGGATCGGCACGCGAATTGATTCGCATCGTTCCGCCGCCGGCTATTGAAAGGCCTTCAACCGAACCTAGCCTCGTTTTCAACAGTCCAAAAGTTGATGGCGAGCACGTTCGATTACTTGATGGCAGCATTTTTAAGGGCGAGTTTAAGGGTTTTAATGAAAACGGCGAACTGCTTTGGGAACACCCTGGGGTCTCACCCATCGCCATACAGCCCGCCGCCCTAGCAAAACTCACCCTCACGCGCAACGCGGAAACCGCCAAGAATCACAGCTCCGTGGCACACCTCATCAATGGCGACCGCCTCACCGGCGACCTCAAGAAGCTCGACGATAAAGGTCTCATGATCAACACATGGTATGCCGGCGCCCTCACCATTAACCGTCACACTATCCAAGCTCTTACCCCAGGCATAATCGGCGGCGAAAGCCTTTACGCCGGCCCAACAGCTGAGGATCAAAAATCATGGAAATACACAAATAACGGCTCCTACAAATGGACCTTCAAAGATGGCGGATTCCAGAGCAACGGCAGCAGCGCTAACGTAGGTCGCATGGTGAAGGATATACCCAAGAACGTCAAAATGGAATTCGAATACCAATGGCAATCCGGCTCACCCAGTCTGTACATTAGCCTGCTGTCCGACAACTTGACCTCTTACAGCGCCGGCAACTGCTACAGCATTCGTATATCAAGCACTTCGATGTATGTGTACCGATACAGCCGTATCAATGGCGGCCTGAGCAGTTCGCGACTGACGCCCTCCAGTGTGAGTCATCGCTTGAACCGTACCCGTCTTCGTTCCCAGGTGGCGCTGTGTGTCGATACCACTAAGAAAACTTTGGCTGTCATCGTGGACGGCAAACTCGTAGGAACATTCCGGGATAACTCTGGCCGCGACATGGATGCCCTTGGCAAAGGGTTCGCATTCCATTCCCGCTCCTCAATTCCGGCCCGCATTAGTAATGTGCGTCTCACCAAATGGGATGGCGGCCTTCCCAGTGGCGGCACCACCTCTAGCGTGGCCCTGAAGCAAGACTATGTAAAATTCAACAACGACGATTCCTTCAGTGGCAACCTCGTCGGCATTACCGACGGCACTTTGAAATTCAAAACAGAATTCGCCGAATTACCCATACCCTTGAATACTGTCAGCCAACTACATTTCGCCAAAGAACGCCAAAAGAATCCCGCCATTAGCGCCAAAGCCATCCGAGCCACTCTGGTGGATGATATTAAGGTCAGCGGCACCATCAAGGCTTGGAAAGGTGGTGAAGTTACATTGGCTAGCCCGGTTTTCGGGGAAGCCACTTTTAAGGCAGACGCCTTTAAAATTATCGAATTCAATCTAGGCAAACCCCGTAATTCAGCTTCCATTAACACAAAACCCCAAAACAGCGTTATCGATCGCGCCCATGCAATTCGAGCTGCACAAGTAGGCGCGGCCGAAGCGGTACGCGACCTAGGGCTAAGAGTGCAAAAACCCGGCATCCGTTTAAATATCCAACGCCGGTGATTACATGAGATCGTTAGTCATCATCCTACTAACCGTGCTTAGCCTTCGCGCCGAGCAAGACGGCGGGTTCCTCACGGATGATGATTTCGACAACCTTTCTCGCAGCGATCAACTCACCCTCCTGCCCCAAGCCCCATTCGCCGCCTTAGTACGTGGTGAATTTATGCGAGGCGAATTCCTGGGCCTCACCGGGAAAGGGGTTCATTGGAAACACGCTGGAATAATCGAATCCTTCCATCTTAAGACAGAGAACATTCGGTTTCTTGAGCTGAACCCTACCCTCCAACTTCCGCCAGCTAATCTTGAAGTTCAGCTCCTAAGCGACGAACGCCTTAAAGGCAGGCTAATTTCACTAGACGATTCAACTATCCAACTCGAGAACCCATTTTGCGGCAGGGTTTCCATCAAGCTTGCACATTTGGATCAAATCATCTCCCACGCCGCAACAGGCTCTGCCTTGATTGACAGCATTGGCACCAAAGAGGATTGGACTTACCTCAAACCAACCGCCAAGGCCGAAGACGGTATCCTGCAACGCTTGATCAATCAAAACCTTGCACGCTGGGTAGTGCATGAAGGCGAACTCCGTTGTGACGGCCTCAATGGGGTAGCCGTTGCTCGTGAGGTTCCCCAAAACCCTTCGTCCATCGAAATCCAACTCACCATCACTAGCCCCGATGACCCACCCGAATTGAGCATTCATTTATTCGCCGACCAACTCGAGGACTGGCGTTCAGGAAATAACTTGAGCCTGCTTTTCAAAAAAGGAACCGTCGCCCCCAAGGTACAACAAAAAGAATTAAGGGGCCGCATGGGGCGCCCTGTCCCAATTAAAATTGCTGCCAATGGCCGCTACCAAATGATTGTTCGCGCAGACCGCACCGAGTCCACTATCAAGTTCGAACTGAATGGCGAACCTTTCGCTGAATGGAAATCCGATGTTCCCCTCAAAGGGAAAGGACAGGGAATCATTCTGGTTTCCCGCGATAAAAAAGAAGTGCGGATTTCCGATTTCAAGGTGTTCAAGACCAACGCTCGGCTGACCCATAATTACAGTGAAAATAAAGTGCGCCCCACAAACGGAGCCACCATCACTTTAATTAACGGGGATCATGTATCCGGCAAACTA
This sequence comes from uncultured Verrucomicrobiales bacterium, assembly GCA_913042895.1. Lineage (GTDB taxonomy): Bacteria > Verrucomicrobiota > Verrucomicrobiia > Limisphaerales > UBA1100 > UBA1100. The sequence continues at coordinate 14,346 of CAJWMQ010000007.1, forward strand.
CTCGGCTTCCGGGACGGTCACTTCCATTGCCAGACAGATTTTGCTGAAATCCCCCTCAAACCTGCGCTAATCTCAAAGATCCTTTTCCCCAAGCAACCCAACCCCGATAAGATAACGGCAAAAAAACAGGTCAGTTTGTTATTCCAAAACCGAGATCTCCTAACCGCCACATTCATCGGCCTGTCGGCCAGTGGCATCAAAATCGAGCACCCACTTTTTGGGCTCAAAGAACTGCCGGTCGAATCAATTCGGGTTATTGATTTCCACAAACGCAGAGACGGCACCACATCCCATCCTTCGCTGCGCCCCGCTAAAAAAGGTGGCAAAGATAAGAAGCGCGGCAAACCGAATTTAGGCGCTGTAGACCCAATGCCACTGCCTTTAATCGAGCCCTGAGCCCGTAACTCTTCCCCTCGCCCCTTGCCGCTGGTACATTCCCCGCGGCATGGCATTTGAATCCTACAACGATTTCCTTAGCACACTGGAAAAGAATGGTGAATTGCGGCGCATCACTTTTCCCGTCGCCACCGAATTGGAGATAACCGAAATTGCCGATCGGGAAATGAAAATTCCCGGTGGTGGACAGGCGTTACTTTTCGAGAAACCCACAGTTCAAGGAAAACCCGCCGACCTACCACTGGCAATCAACACTCTCGGATCCCATAAACGTATGGCGCTCGCCTTGGGGCGGGACAGCGTTAAAGAAGCCGCCGCTGAACTGGGGAGCCTCATGCACGCAAAGCCGCCCACCGGCTTCCGCGAAGCCATTCAATTGCTCAGCAGCGCTTTGGAATTGCGCCACGCCAAGCCAAAGCAGGTTGGCAATGGCCCGTGCAAGGATATCATCCACCGTTTTGATTCCACCGCCAGCACAGAAGAACTCGCATCAACCCCCCTACCTACACTCCTCAACCTACCCATTCAACAATGCTGGCCCGATGATGGCGGTCGCTTCATCACTCTACCCTGCGTCGTAACGCAGGACCCCGACACCGGCGCGCGCAATATCGGTATGTACCGAATGCAGGTCTTTGACGATCAAACCACCGGTATGCATTGGCAACTCCAAAAAGTTGCCGCCCGACATGGACGACGTTATTACGACAAAGGGGAACGGATGCCGGTCAGTGTTTTTCTGGGTGGCGACCCTGTGTATCCGTTTTGCGCCACCGCTCCGCTACCCGACGGACTTGATGAATTGTTGCTAGCCGGCTACCTCCGCCGCAAGTCCGTGCCGCTCGTCAAATGCGAGACTAATAACCTCCAAGTGCCCGCCAATGCGGACATAGTGATTGAGGGCTTTGTCGACCCCACGGAACCGCTCCGGAGCGAAGGCCCGTTCGGCGATCATACCGGCTATTATACCCTGCCTGAAGACTATCCCGCGTTTCACATTACGGCCATCACACATCGCAGCGATGCCGTGTACCCGAGCACAATCGTAGGGCAACCACCGATGGAAGATTTTTACCTTGGCGGAGCAAGCGTCGCGCTATTCCTACCCATCTTCCAGATGAATTTCCCGGAGATCGTGGACATCGCCTTACCCGCTGAGGGTGTGTTTCATAATCTAGTGTTTGTGAGCATCAAAAAAACCTACCCCATGCAGGCCTATAAGATCATGCATGGCCTCTGGGGGATGGGGCAAATGATGTTCAGTAAATACATCGTAGTGGTGGATGACGATGTGGATGTACACAATACTAGCGAGGTGCTCTTTCGGATGGGAGCAAACACGGATCCACAACGCGATAGCATTCTCACTCGCGGGCCGGCTGATGTACTTGACCATGCTACACCGGAAATCGCCATCGGCTCCAAGATGGGACTCGATGCCACACGCAAGTTACCGGGTGAGGGATTCAAGCGGGAATGGCCTCCGATTATCAAGATGGATGAGACCATCAAACGCAAAGTGGATGAGCTGCTTGGCAGTTGACGTCCAAAATTTCCTGTTACCATTGCGTTCATGTGATACACAATCGGCCATGCGCACATTGCTGACAGCCATCATTATTTGTCTTTCCGCGGCCCACAGCCAGGCGGCCAAGCCAAATATCGTGATGATCCTCGTGGATGATCTGGGATACTCTGATCTCTCATCTTTTGGCGGGACAGACATTCGCACCCCGGCAATTGATAAACTCATGAATTCCGGCCTGCGATTTGATCAGTTTTACTCAAACTGCACGGTGTGCACTCCCACTCGGGCTTCCCTGCTGACAGGGCGTTACCCCGATCTTGTTGGGGCCCCCGGTGTCATCCGCCAAAATGCTGTAAGCAATTGGGGGTATTTTAAGCCCACTGGCCCAACGTTACCTGAACTGATGGGCAAGGCCGGCTACCACACCGGCATGGTCGGCAAATGGCATCTCGGTTTCGAATCGCCCAACATCCCCAACGATCGTGGCTTCGAATTTTTCCACGGATTTCTCGCTGACATGATGGATGATTACTGGACACATCTGCGCGGCGGCGTGAACTGGATGCGCCGCAACAAGGAGGTTATCAAGCCCGAGGGACATGCGACGGAAATTTTCACGCAATGGGCCATTGATTATGTGAAGGAACAATCGGCTAATAAAGACCAGCCCTTCTTCCTTTACCTGGCCTACAATGCCCCGCATTTCCCTATCCAGCCACCGAAAGATTGGCTGGATAAAGTGAAGAAACGCGAACCCCAACTTAACCTCAAGCGCGCCACCAATGTCGCCTTCGTGGAACACATGGACCACGAGATCGGTAAATTTCTTAACACCATTGAGGAGCTCGGCATTAGCAAGGATACACTCATTGTGTTCTCCTCAGACAATGGCGGCTCCATTCCGCACGGCGCCTTGAATGGTAAATTGCGCGGCGGCAAACAGGAACACTGGGAAGGCGGCATTCGCGTTCCCACCTGCGCGGTCTGGCCCGGTAAAATCCCCGTCGGCCGCACGGATGCCATCGGCATCACCATGGATTTACTGCCCACTTTCTGCGAAATCGGCGGCACGAAAGTCACCCATGAAATCGAAGGCCTAAGCCTCGCCGATGTGTTTTTGAAGGACGATAAAGGCGACCCTGATCGCACCCTGATCTTCGTTCGGAAAGAAGGCAACCGCCGCTATCAAGGCCGCACCTATTATGCCGTTCGCCGCGGCCCGTGGAAGCTGCTGCAAAACGACCCCTTTGAGCCCATGCAGCTGGTTAACCTCGAAAAGGATCCTACCGAGGAAAACCCTATGCCTCCGAACACCAAAGTCGGCAATGAACTCATTCAAATCCTGATGCAACATATCCAAAAATCCGGCAGCATCCCCTGGCAAAAACCGACAAAGTAACAAACTCCCGGCTGTCGCGGTCAACCAGCCGGGCCTTTTGAGGCCAAGCAAAACCGCAATGACATTTCAATCCTACAAAGAAGCCGATCACGCCATCACTCGTTTTATAGAGCGGGGAGAAGGCGAGTTTGATCAATTGGCTTTGGCGCTGCACCAACTGCAGGCCAAGCACGTTCCTGCAATTGCGGCTCTTTGCCAAAATCGAGGCATTGATTCCACCACCCTAGATCAAATCGACCAAATCCCAGCGATTCCCACTACCGCCTTTCGGGATATGGCGATCACCAGTATTCCGGAAAAAAATCGAACGAGCCATTTTGAATCCAGCGGTACAACAGCCACTCAACCCAGCGTCCATTGGCATCATGATTTTTCGTTGAGCCTTTACGACTCATCCCTCATCCACCAGTTCCAATACCACGTCCTCAACAACCATGTATGGGACGAGCACACACTGGCCTTGACGCCACCACCAGCCGAAGCCCCACATTCCTCACTTGCTCACATGGCCGGCCAAGTTTTGGGCGACGGCACAATCTATGCCGGAAAATGGCAGAAAGATGGCTGGAGCATCGACTCCCAAATATGCGAATCCGTATGCGCAAAGGCCATCCATGACAATGCCCCGCTCCTGCTATTTGGCCCCGCATTCTCTTTTCTCCATTGGCTGGACTCAACCGAGTCATTCTACGAGCTTCCGAATGAATCGCGCATCATGGAAACCGGTGGTTACAAGGGGCGCTCCCGAGAGCTCCCCAAAATAGAATTTCATGGATTGTTGAGCGAAAGGCTTGGGGTTCCCGAATCGCATATCGTTTGCGAATACGGCATGTGCGAACTCAGCAGCCAAGCCTATGACCGGAAGGCCGGCACGAACAAAGAACGCGCGTTTCGTTTCCCAGTTTGGGCGCGACCCATAATCATCAATACTGAGACCGGCGCCCCATGTGAAGGCCCCGAAACCGGCCTATTAAGGATTATCGATTTGGCCAATGTCTATTCTTCGATCGCCATCCAAACGCAGGATTTGGCACGATCAATCGAAGACGGCTTTGAATTGCTCGGCCGCGCCCAAACCGCAGAACCCCGTGGTTGCTCCCTGAATTTACTCGAATAATCATGAGAGACGCCCTTCCCAACTACTTTCTTCTGGATACTCAACCGGAAGCGCGCCTAACGCCGGAGGTGGTCACCGAAGCATGCCGCCAACTGAAGCGCAACCGCGCCCAGTATCTGCGGGACATGCCCACTGAAGAAGTAATCACCCACCTCTCACGGTTGGCGGAGAATTGGCAGGACGACTTGTTTCCGTTCCGGAAAATGGCGCTTGAAGCTGAACCAACTATGACCGGCTTTTCACGCCCCAGCCTTGCGCACGGACTAGACCGGTTTTTTGCCCGAATTACCGAGGACAACCTCCACAATCTCATCGCTCAGGAACTAGGGGATTCCCGCCGGCTTGATGCACCGCTAAGCACACCGGAGGAAAGGTCCGATAACCGCCTCGCTTTTGCTTGCGGCCCCGAACTCATTGGCCACATCGCCTCCGGCAACCTGCCCTGCCCCACGATGATGAGCATGATCCAAGGCTTACTGGTCGGCTCGGCCCAATTCATCAAGTGCGCCGAAAACGCCGGCTGGCTTCCGGCGCTTTTTGCGCACTCATTGTACGATACCCACCCCAAGCTTGGGGCCTGCATCGAATTGGCCCACTGGCCGGGCGGCAAATCGGAACTCGAATCGCCGCTATTTGATGAAGCTGATTGCATCACGGCGACTGGACGCGATGAAACCCTTGCCTCTATTCGGAAACGTTTGGATTCGCGCCGGCGCTTTATTGGATACGGCCACCGCGTCAGCTTTGCTTATATTCAGAAAGACATGCTCTCCCGAGCCTTGTCACGTGACCTTGCCCAACGCATGGCGCAGGATATAGCCTCATGGAACCAGCTCGGCTGTCTGTCACCTCATTTGGTTTATGTGGAACAAGGCGGCTCCGTGCGACCTGAAATGTTTGCAGAAATGATCGCGGAAGCGCTTGATTCACTCGAGACCACACAGCCGCGAGGAGATATTAGCCCGGAAGAATCTGGCACTATCGCATACAAACGCGATTTCTATGACGTTCGCTCGGCCGGGGCCGGTGACGTGCGCCAATGGAAAAGTGAAGAAGGTACGCATTGGACGGTTGTGTTTGAGGAAGACCCAGTGTTCACCACATCCTGCCTGAACCGATTTATCCATGTGAAGCCCGTTGGCGACCTGAATGAAATGCTCCGCGTCGCTGAGATGGCGCGCGGCCAAGTCTCAACGGTAGGTCTTGCGGCGCCCAAGAACGACGCTGAAGCCATCGTTAAACAATTGGCTCACTGGGGCGTTACCCGGGTTTGCCCCATCGGACAAATGCAGGATCCCCCACTGGGCTGGCGCCACGATGGTCGTCCGCCCTTGGGAGACCTCGTCACTTGGACAGATTGGGAACAGTAAAAAGAAAATCGAACTCCAAAAAACATTTCATTTTAAAGCCGCGCATTCCCGAGGATCATAAATGCTGTCGACTTAATGGAAACAGCTTCAAAGCCACACTCCATGCAAGCGGCTCGACCATTATCCCCTGGATAATACAGAGTGCCTCAAAAATCCATCCAGCGAAAACATCAACCACCGGATCTGGGATCGACTGAAGCCAACATTACCCCCGTTCTTCATGCCGTGGAGATCGCCGAAACCTGCGACTCCAGTTGCGTTTATCGAGGGGACTAGTTAGCATTCGACATGGCCACCCGTTATGCCCACGTCAACATCATCGCCCGAGATTGGCGGCGACTTTGTGAGTTTTACGAGAAAGTTTTCGATTGCGAACCGTGGAGCAGTGAACGCGACCATCACGGCGCCCACATTGATGCTCTTACCAAGATGCCCGGCATTCGTGTCCAAGGCCGCCACTTACGCGTCCCGGGGCATGGCCCGAATGGCCCGACCATTGAAATTTTCACCTGTTCCGAGAACGGCGAAGATTTTCCTCGCCCCCTAAATCGCCCCGGATTCGCCCACCTCGCTTTTGAAGTCGATGATGTTGACGCCAAGCGTGAGCAAATAAAGTATCTAGGAGGAGAAGATTATGGTGATTTGGTCACCATTGATATCGCGGGAGCAGGCCGCCTGACTTTGATCTACATGACAGATCCGGAGGGCAATATTGTGGAGCTCCAGAAATGGCATGGCGATTCAGATGCCTAGACTTGCCCAAACCCACATTCCCGTACAAATTCCCCTATGCGATTTCTACTGTTTGGCCTGGCTCTGTATTTAACCGCGCCCGCCCAAGCCCAACTAACGCCGCCCGCCTCCAAACCAATTATTGGCGCGCGCCATCCGGCCCTTAGCCCAGATGGCCAAAGGCTGGCATTCGTTTATCGCGGCGATATTTGGCTCGCGGCCAGTAAAGGTGGCCGAGCACGACCACTGACTTTCCATCTCGAATACGATGCCTATCCTGTTTTCTCGCCAGACGGCCATTGGATTGCCTTCGCCAGTAAACGCCATGGTCAGTGGGATATTTTTGTGATTCCGGCAGAGGGCGGCCAAGCTAGGCGTCTCACCTGGCATTCGGGTCATGAAATCCCCTTCGGCTGGAGCCCGAATGGTCAACACATAGCCTTTGGCGCACGCCGGGATAGCCCTCGCTATTATCTCATGAGTGTTGAGGTTTCTACCTACAAATCCAAAGTCCTCGTCGAAGACTACGCTGCCCTCCGTTATCCGCACTGGTCTCCTGGTGGAAAGACGCTCATCTACACTCGCTATGGGATGCCTTGGTATCGCCCGCGTTATCGTGGAACGGCGGCGGCACAAACTTGGTCGTTGGACCTGAAGACCGGTCAAAGACAACGAATCCTCGGGGATGACCGGCAATTTCTCTTTGCGCAATACATGCCCAACGGCCAAGATATTTTGGTTTCGACCACCGACGAACCAACCCCCACCTTGGCCAAGCTGGACGAAAAGCTTGGGCCGTTTAAGGATAATGACAAACGCGCCCCCAACCTTTGGCTTTCCAATCAGGAAGGCAACCTGAAACAAATCACCTTTTTCAAGACTGACTCAGTACGCTACCCCAGCGTGGCTGCTGAATCCGGCACAATTGCGTTTGAGCACGGTGCAGATGTTTGGCTATTGCGCTCACCCAAAGACAAGCCGAGCCCGATTAAACTCATTGCCAGTGCCGATGAGAAACGCAATTCACAGGAACATAAAACCGCCACAACAGGCGTCACCGAGGCTGAGCCCTCTCCCAAAGGCGACGTAATGTTGTTTGGTCTTCAAGGCGATATTTGGACCATCAAAACCACCAAGGCCAAAGGCGTGAATCGGGAGCGGGACGAACTAGCCATTCGCCACACCACTTGGGCCGGAGATGACTCGGATTTTTCATGGGCCAATGACGGAAAGAAATTTTATTTCACTTCCGATCGCGAGGGAAACACGCGTATCTACGAATACGATATTGAGAAGCAGACCCAAACTCCACTCTGGAATCGCAACGAAAACATTGTGCGTCTTCGTGTCTCACCGGATGGTAAGCATTTGTATTTCTGGGTAGCCGGGCCGGAAGGTGGTCTGCACCGTATGACGCTGGCCAACAAAGAGTTTAAGCGTATTTTCAAACTGCCCGGCATTCACATGCGCGGCCGTGGTGGCATCGATTATGAATGGTCACCCGACCTGAAATGGATTGCCTACACTACGCGCACCGGCAGTAATTCCTACAATATCTGGGTGATCCCGGCCGCTGGCGGCGAAGCCAAAAATGTCACTCGGCTTAGTGCCTTCCACAGTCAGCCAACTTGGTCACCTGACGGTAAGTATTTATTTTTCCAGAGCGATCGCGAGGGCTCAGGCCTCTACCGAGTCGCCCTCGAACCGGATGAATTTCGCAATACGGATATCGATGACCGCTACGTCAAGCCCGACAAGACACCGAATGTGGAAATTGATTTTGATCAAATCGACAAGCGCATCCAAAAAATATCCTCCACCAGCCCTTCCAGCGACCTCACCATGACGGATGCGGGGTTTCTGTACTTTCTATCCGAAGGCAATGTTTACCGTGCCACGCATAACGGCAGTGAAGTGAAGAAGATAAATTCAGACGGCGGGCGCAGCGCCCTCCGAGTACTTCCCAGTGGCCGCTCAGCCTCTTTCATTAAGAGCGGCAAGATGTACCTCATGAAACTCGATAACGGAAGCGCCTCACCTGTAACTTTCAAGGCGCATTACATTCGCGACACCTTTGCTCAACGAACAGCCGCCTTGCACCAATTTTGGAAAACCTATCACCATCGGTTTTACGATCAGAATTTTCACGGCCGAAACTGGAGCACTTTACGCGATAAATATCTCCAACGCCTTACTTCAGTCGATACTCATGACGAATTCGCTGTACTTCTGCAGATGATGGTCGGTGAACTGGACGCCTCGCACACGGAGGTGTCCCCCGGCCCTTCAGGCATCACCATACAAAGCACTCCACACCTTGGGTTTACGTTTGACACATCACATCATGGAGTTGGCCTAAAAATCAAAAATGTCCCTCCCCGAGCACCGGGAGCGTTTGAGAAAACCCGCCTGAAAGCCGGTGAATTCATCCTCTCAATTGATGGTCGAAAGGTTTCCTCTACTGAAACGCTCTACCAGTTCCTCAACAGCAAAGGCACACGCTTCACCGAATTTCTTGTGAACGACAAACCCAACGAACAAGGGGCTCGTAAAGTAAGATACAAGTTGTTATCCAGTTCAGAATGGACGAAGCTCCGCTATAATGAGCACGTCAGCGACCTTCAACAACGAGTTGAAAAATCCAGCAAAGGTCGCGTCGGCTATCTACATATCTCGGCCATGAGCAGCACAGATCAGGCGCGATTCGAACGTGAAGCTTACGAATACATTCTCGGCAAAGACGCCATGATCTTCGATGTGCGCTTTAACCGTGGCGGCAATATCTCGGACACCCTCATCGATTGGCTGGAACGCAAGCCTCACGGCATTTACAAATCACGCGACCGAGAACCCGAGATCGCCCCCAGCCGCGCCTGGGAGAAGCCCATCATTGTGTTAATGAACGAGCATAGTTATTCCAATGGCGAGATGTTTCCTTACGCCATGCGTCAACGCAAACTGGCCCAACTCGTCGGCATGCCCACTCCCGGTTATGTTATCTGGACATCCAGTTTTTCACTAACCGACGGCACCAAAGCCCGCATCCCCGGCCGCGGTGTCTTTCGCATGGACGGCACAAACATGGAAAATCAGGGTGAGAAACCAGATGTACAAATTTGGGTTACACCTGAAGAATGGCTTGAAGGCAAGGATCCTCAGCTGGATCAAGCGCTCAAGCTGCTCGAACCCCAACCGGCTAACGCCACACCGTGAGCACAACGGCTGCAGCCACGGAACTTCTCCGCAAGCGCTGGCAAGGTGGCAAATTGCACTCGGCCTCGCCGGATTCAGTCGTCACTGAAGAGCCTTTGGAAATTCGCCTGCGAGGCCAATCCATCGCCCTCACCATGCGTACGCCGGGCCACGATGAAGAATTGACCTCAGGATTTCTTTTTTCCGAGAACATCCTAAAGCAACGCTCCGATCTTATTGAAATCGCTCAATGTCCTGATACCCCGGCTGAAAGCAGAGGCAACATCATAAATGTTTTTATCAGCCCGGAATGCTCTTTCCAGATTAGTCAACTTCAACGGCATTTCTTCACTTCATCAAGCTGCGGAGTATGTGGACGAGCGGCTATCGAGCAAATTCATTCGAACCACCCCCCTCTTCAGGAAGATGCTGTAAAATTCCCTGCGACCTATCTTAATCTGTTGCCCGACACATTGCGCCGCGCACAAAACACCTTTAAGCAAACAGGAGGCCTCCACGCCGCCGCCCTTTTCGATACGAATGGAAACCTAATTGTATCACGAGAAGATGTCGGCCGACACAATGCTGTCGACAAGGTTCTTGGGCACGCTTTCCTAAATGAATTGTCCCTGTGCGAAAGTATTCTTTTGGTTAGCGGCCGAGTCTCCTTTGAAATAATTCAGAAAGCACTCGCCGGCCGCATCCCCTTAATCGCGGCCATTTCCGCCCCGTCATCGCTAGCGGTTCAATGCGCGCAGGACAACAACCAGACACTCGTGGCGTTCTTGCGTGGCGATTCCATGAACATCTACACCGGCGCCCAGCGAATCACCTAGCCTCGGCGCGCATCCAGAAACTTCCGCAAGGCTTGGGCCGTCTTTAAGCCAAAGCCGGGCACCTCGGCGATCTCAACCACACCCGCTTCCCGTAAGCGCTGCAAACTTCCAAAGTGTTTCAACAAAAGTGCCTTACGGCGTTCCCCAACACCGGAAAATTCATCTAGCAAACTCTCGGAAATCTTCTTGAGACGCAGCTCGGCGTTAAAGGAATTAGCAAACCGGTGTGACTCATCACGCACACGCTGCAGCAGCTTTAGAGCATTATGATCGAGCCCCAAACGCAATGGAGTCTCCTCGTTGGGGCGATGAATTTCCTCGAACTCCTTAGCCAATCCAATGACAGGAACATGCGTAAGCCTCAATTTCGCCAGTTCTCGCAATGCGGCGTTTAACTGACCTTTCCCGCCATCAATAAGAATTAGATCTGGCATCGGGCGCCCTTCCTTTTTAAGGCGACTGTAGCGCCGCCGTACGGCCTCGGCCATACAGGCAAAATCGTCCTGTGACCGGACGTCTTTCATTTTGTAGCGCCGATAGTCTGCATTAGCCGGGCGGCCATTTCGAAAGACAACCATTGAAGCAACCATGAATGTGCCGCTGATGTTAGAAATATCAAACCCCTCAATACGGGCGGGCGGGCTCGACATCCCCAGTACTCGAGCCAAATCATTCAAGTCCCGATCCGGATTCATGGCCACGGGCAACTTATTGGGCAGACGATGGTATCGGGTGGTCTTGCGACTAGTTTCGCGCAAGGCCTCCATTTGATCGCGCAACTTGGCGGCTCGCTCGTAATCCTGCCCCGCCGCCGCATCTCGCATTTCCGTTTCCAGCATTTCTACCATTTCAGCGCAATGGCCCTCAAGAAATTCACAGGCATTCTCAACCTGCATGCGGTATTGCTCCTCACTCACCTTGCCGACACACGGTGCGCTACACACCTCGATATGGCCGTAAAGGCAGTGTTTATGATCACGCTCCGTTGGCTGAAGCGGCTTACAACCCCGAAGGTTAAACCGATGCCGCGCCAAATCCAGAGAACGCCGCAAGGCGCGACTACTTGGGAACGGCCCGAAGTAACGGGCACCATCATCCACCTTGAGCCGGGTGAGTGTAAAACGCGGAATCGGATCATTGAGATTCACCTTGAGCATCAGAAAACGCTTGTCGTCCCTAAGACTCACATTATAGCGCGGCTTGTATTCCTTGATCAGCCGACTTTCCAACAACAATGCCTCAGGCTCACCCTTAACGAGGTGCACATCAAAATCATGAATGGCATCTACCAGTGCTCGGAATTTCACATCCCATCCCATCCGACGCGAGGGATGAAAATATTGACTCACGCGTTTTCGAAGATCACGCGCTTTTCCAACATAAATCACCGTCCCAAGACGGTCCTTCATGAGGTAAACGCCCGGCTTGTGCGGCAACTCACTGACTTTGCTCCGGATGGCTTCGGAAGCCGGCATACGGACAGCCTACTCCATGAGGCCGGGATTTTCCATGAAGGCGTAGCAGATCATGTGTGCTATCCCCATTTGGCAATCCTCAGCCCGACCGTAATGGGTTTCCTCCACCACAATGCAGTTGTCAGCAATCTCGGTGAGTGCGCCACGTTTGCCGCCAATTAACGCGATGACATGCAGCCCATTTTCCTTGGCCCATTTGCAGGCCTCCACAAGATTAGGGGAGCTGCCACTCACACTCATGGTGAGAACAATATCGCCCGATTGGCCGTAGTTTTCCAACTGCCGTTTGTAGATGCCCTCGTATTCGTAGTCGTTGCCAATGGCGGTCATCCAGCTCACGTTGTCGTTCAGTGATAACACTTTGAAGCGTTTCCCTACTGCATCGGAGGAGCCTTTGCCCAGATCGGTCGCAAAATGGGAGCTGTTAGAAGCGCTGCCACCATTGCCAAATACGAAGATTTGACGGTCCTTTTCCAGCGCCTTCTTAACCGTGTTGATGGCCTGCTCCACTTGTTCCACAGGGATCGAGTCCAGCGCCTTTTTTTCGGCGGCAATGTAATCGGAAATCCACTCCTTCATCCACCCGAATGTATCGGGAAGACGGCTGAACTCCAGCCGGAATTGATCACAGGGATTTCCAGCTCGCCGAATGGACTGTTTTTCGATAGACCAACTCCGATGCAGGACGCGAAACACGAAGTGCAACGCAAAACGATTGAGGATCGCCAACAAATGGACGAGTTGTCCCGTATCCGCCATTCTTGCGCCCATGTGCTGGCAACGGCTGTGCTCCGTCTTTGGCCCGAAGCTAAGCTAGATATTGGCCCACCTACCGAGGAAGGCTTCTACTATGATTTCGACCTAGAACACCGCTTTAGTCCGGAAGATTTCGAGAAGATCGAGACTGAGATGAAGAAGGTGGTGAAGGAAAATCAAACCTTTGATTTATCTGAAAAATCTCGCGACGAAGCCAAGGAATATTATCAGTCCATCAACCAGCCCTACAAACTGGAGCGCATTGATGACATTCCCGAAGACGAACAAATCACTTTTTTTCAGAATGGCGAATTCGTCGATCTCTGCGCCGGACCACATGTACCGCGTACGGGCAACGTGAAAGCCTTTAAGCTATTGCGCGTGGCCGCCGCCTATTATCGAGGCAACGAAAATAACCCGCAACTCCAGCGCATTTACGGCACGGCATTTAAAAACAAAACAAAGCTCAACGAGTGGCTGGAAGCGCAGGAGGAAGCCAAGAAGCGCGATCACCGCAAGATCGGCCGAGAACAGGGCCTCTTTACGCTGTCCCCCACAGTCGGCCAGGGACTCGTGTTATGGATGCCCAAGGGCGGCATCGTGCGCACGGAGCTGCAAAACTTCATGCAGAGCGAGCTGCTCCAGCGCGGTTATAACCCGGTGTTCACGCCGCACATTGGCAGCATTGAACTCTACAAAAAATCGGGCCATTTCCCGTATTACAAGGAGAGTCAATACCCCACCATTAAGGCGGATGAAGATGAGGAATATCTTCTGAAACCCATGAACTGCCCGCATCACATCCAGATTTTTGCGACGGAAAAACACAGCTACCGCGAACTCCCTATCCGATTGGCAGAGTTTGGCACCGTCTATCGATATGAACAAAGTGGCGAACTCAGCGGCATGACCCGCGTGCGTGGGCTCACGCAGGATGATGCCCATGTTTTTTGCACACCAGAGCAAGTGGAGGGCGAAATCCGAGACACAGTCGATCTCACGCTGAAAACGCTCCGCACCTTAGGCTTAAATGATTACCGCGTACAGGTGAGCCTGCGCGATCCGAACAGCGACAAATACACCGGCGACCCCGCCAATTGGGATGCCGCCGAGGAAACACTGAGGCGTGTCGCAAGGGATATGAATATCGTTCATGAAAATGTCTCGGGAGAAGCTGCGTTCTATGGGCCGAAACTCGACTTCATGGTCAAAGATTGCCTAGGCCGTGAATGGCAACTGGGCACCGTGCAATTGGATTACAATCTACCTGAGCGCTTCAATCTCCAATATATCGGGCCGGACAATGCCCCGCATCAGCCCGTGATGATTCACCGCGCGCCCTTCGGCAGCTTCGAACGTTTCATGGGAATTCTTATCGAACATTTCGCCGGCAACTTCCCGCTGTGGCTAGCCCCCGAACAAGTCCGCGTATTACCTATTACCGACCGCCAAAACGAGTATGCCGAGCAGCTCCTCAAAGACTTGAAGACCGCTGGAATTCGCGCCACAATCGATATTACTGGTGATAAAATTGGCGGCAAAATTCGGTCAGCCGAAACCGCAAAAGTTCACACCATGCTGGTGATTGGCCAAAAAGAAATGGAATCCAACGCTGTTTCCGTGCGGATTCACGGACAAGGCGACCAAGGCGTGAAACCGGTGGCGGAGGCCTTGGTCGGGCTTAATCAGGCCATTGGTGACCGAATTTTGTAAAAAACTGCGAAATAATGGCTTGCCAGCCCCTTCCCGGCTGCTATCTTCCGTGCCCCTTTAATGGAGTTCAAATATGGCCAGAGTTTGCAAAATTACAGGTAAGCGCCCCTTTGTTGGAGGCAGCATCAGCCGCAGCGGTAAAGCGAAGAAAGACGGCGGAATTGGTCGGCACGTGACCAAAGTCAACAAGCGAATTTTTGCCCCGAACCTGCAGCGTGTGAAAATCATTGATGAAAACGGCACGGTAAAGTACGTGCGCGTTGCCGCCAGCGCCATCAAGAAAGGACTAATCACCAAAGCACCCAAGCGCAACTGGAAGCCAAGCCAAGCCTAGATTTGGAAACAGGAATTACTGAAGCGCGGCTGTCTTTCAGCCGCGTTTTTTATTTGCCTTTCATGGCGTGCATGGTCGCCCGCCGAAGATCACGATCGGACTCGCGTTTCTTGATCGTTTCGCGCTTGTCCACATGGCTTTTACCTCGCCCCACCCCGATCAACACTTTCACACGACCATTTTTCCAGTACATCTTCAAGGGAATCAGGGCCAACCCCTTGGCCTGGGTAAGCCCTTGCAAACGATCAATCTCCTTGCGGTGCAACAATAGTTTCCGCGGCACCATGGGCCGGTGATTGTTCACGTTCCCATGCGAATATTCGTCGATATGGAAATTGTGCAACCAAGCCTGTCCGTCCGGTTCCACTCGGGCAAATGATTCCCGCAATTGGCCTTTTCCGGCCCGCAACGATTTCACCTCCGTGCCCCGTAACACAAGGCCCGCTTCCAGCGTCTCGATGATCTCGTAATCACGCCGCGCCTTGGAGTTCTTGAGGATTTCGTCGCTCATCACAAAAAAGACCAGAAGGTCACCCTTCTGGTCACGAAAGCTTCTGGAGGAAGCCCGTTATTGCTTCGGGGTCTTGGCGGTATGAATTTCAACTGCCACCGGGTCTGTCAACTCATAGTCCATCTTGCCATCCACCAATTCAGTAAGTGCCATGTCCGCAGCACCCAGCAAAGGGGCATCAAGCAAGGGGCGGTCACCGTTATTAAGCTGACGAACGCGGGTGGACACAATATTCACCAACACGTTGGGGTTTCCGATCAACTCTCCCGCATCATTGCAAAGTTCAGCATTCATTCGTAAAGGCCGGTGAAAATAGCCCGTTGACGGACAAACGCAACTCCAAAATCCTCTCTTGCCCTCTTTCCCTTGGCTCGCTAGAAACCTCGCGTGCCATCCAAAGCCTCATTCGACCTCAAGCAATACGCCCGTAAAAACGCACGGATTGTCGATCAGGCCCTCAATAAGGCCCTACCCTCAGCGCGGACCAAGCCTACCACCATCCACCGCGCCATGCGGCACAGCTTGTTTGCAGGCGGCAAGCGTGTTCGTCCGATCCTCGCCCTGGCCGCCGCCGAAGCATGTGGAGGAAACATTGAGAATGCCCTACCGGTTGCCTGCGCAGTTGAATGCATCCATACCTATTCGCTGATCCATGATGATTTACCGGCTTTGGATAATGATGATTTCCGACGTGGACGCCCCACCAACCACAAAGTATTTGGCGAAGGAATCGCCGTTCTGGCAGGCGACGCCCTGCTCACTCAGGCCTTCGAGCTAGCATCCCAAGCCAAACCCACACCACGCTATCCTGTTCGTGATATGATCATGGATCTCGCCCAGACCAGCGGCTCGCTTCAACTCATCGCCGGGCAAGTAGCCGATCTCGAGGGCGAGGGTAAAAAGCTAAATCAAACGAAGCTTCAGTATATTCACGAACGCAAAACCAGCGCCCTCCTAACCTGCTCTGCCCGGCTCGGGGGCATGAGCGCCAATTGCACGCCCAAACAACTTCAGGCCCTGACTGATTTCGGTTACCACATCGGCCTAGCCTTTCAAGTGATCGATGACATTCTTGATGTTACTCAGACCACCGAGCAACTTGGCAAAACCGCCGGCAAAGATGAAGCCACAGCCAAGGCAACATATCCCGCCATTGTAGGTCTCAAGAAATCCGAGCACATTGCCAAAGAACTCACCGACAAAGCGTTCAACGCATTAAAACCCTTCCAGGGTAAAGCCATCGCATTGAAGGCCATGGCTGATTACTTACTCAAGCGTAAGAACTAGAGTCCCAATGCTTTAAAACGCATATTGATATGGCGCTGATGGAATTCCACTGAACACAAGGCTTCGAGCTCGCCTTTCTTGAAATGGCACGACACATCCGGATCCGCCATTAATTGCTCCAGAAAATCCGCGTCATCACGCCCCGCGTGCTTCACTGCCCAGGTTTCCATGGCGTTACGCTGCACCAGGGCATACGCATCTTCGCGCGTCAGGCCTTTGCGAATGAGCGCCAACAACACGGTTTGGCTATTCCACATACCGAGGCTGATGCCCAGGTTCTTTTTCATGTTCTTGGGATAAACATTCAGCCCTTCCATCATCTTCTGCAAAAGCGCGAACATGTAATTCAGCAACGTGCAAGAATCCGGAAAAATGACGCGTTCCACGCTACTGTGTGAAATATCGCGCTCATGCCACAACGCTACATTTTCCATGGCCGCAAGTGCGTTGCCGCGCAGCACACGGGATAACCCAGTGATACGCTCCCAAGTGATGGGGTTCCGCTTGTGCGGCATCGCGCTGCTTCCTTTTTGCCCCTTTGTAAAAGGCTCCTCAGCCTCCAAGACTTCCGTACGTTGTAAGTGTCGAAACTCAACAGCCCAACGCTCCATGCTGGCTCCCACGACGGCAATGGCGTTCAGAAATTCCGCATGATTGTCGCGCTGGATCACTTGCGTCGCCATCGGAGCGGGTTTTACGCCCAGTTTTCGGCAGACATATTTTTCCACACGTGGCGGCAAATGGGCATTGGTTCCTACCGCTCCGGAAAGTTTTCCAATGGACGAAATCACCTTAGCCCGCTCCAAGCGCTCCAGCGCTCGGCTAAACTCATCATACATTAGGGCCATCTTCAGCCCGAAGGTAGTGGGCTCGGCCTGAATACCGTGGCTGCGCCCAATACAAGGCGTAAACTTGTGGCGACGTGCCTGTTTAGCGATCGCTTTGCGGACTTTTTTGACGTCCTTGATCAATAGTTCAGCGCTCTGCTTCATTTGCACGGCAAATGCCGTGTCGACGATATCACTGGACGTAAGTCCAAAATGCAGCCACCGACTGGCCTTGTGATTGATCTTTTCCGCCACGGCCGTCGTAAAGCCAATGACATCGTGATTCAACGTCCTCTCCAGCTCTTTCTGGCGTTGCACTAGACCGGGGAGATCGGCGAAACATTTTTTGGCTCCGGACTGCATTCTGGCAAAATCAGCTTTGGGCACAATACCCTCCTTTACCAAAGCCTCACTGGCGTGCATTTCGATTTGCAGCCAAAGGTTCAGCTTATTTTCGTCAGTCCAAATAGCCCGCATTTCCGGGCGCGAATATCGCGAAATCATACGCGGGAAAGTTACGAGGCGGGCGCACCGGGCGTCCAGCGTTAGAAGTTAACGCCCCATTTTTTTTCGGGCCTGCTCAAGGATTTTCCGTTCCCGTTCCGAAAGGCTTTGAATGCCTTTCTCGGAAATTTTATCCAGAATCGGGTCCACCTCCGATTCTACAAAATCGATTTCCTCAACATCCACGGATTTCCCCTGATCCCGTGAATACGCGCGAGCACCACCATCAATGGTCACCACTTTTCGGTCCCGTCCTGAGCCAAAGCGTTCTTTCAGGCGATCCCACCAAGGCTCTGCCCCAGACCACGTACCGCCCTGAATAAAAAGCAAAATAAACAGGACACCCCAAATCATCCCACCCAAATGCGCACCATGAGCAATGCCGCCTTGCTTTGAAATAATCCCCAATACGCCGATCACCGCCAATGCGATTAACAAATATTTAGCCTTCATTCGCACCGGGATGATGAACATGATTAAGAAAGTTAGCTCACGTTCCCAGTAAACCATCGCAAAAGCTGCTATCAGGCCAAAGATACCGGCGGAAGCTCCCACCACCCCGGCAGGAGGTAAGAAACCGCTCCATGAAAGACCACATTGGAGTAGGCCGCCGAATACTCCGGCCACCAAATATAAAGCAAGGAACCTAGCTTTCCCCAAGGCTTCTTCAATTTGACGTCCAGCAAACCAGATCATCGCGCAATTGATCAGCAGATGAAACAGTCCGCCATGCAAAAACTGGTAGCTTAACAACTCCCATATGTTTCCCTCTTGAAGTCGCTGCGGGAACAAGGCCAATGCTCCCTCAAAACCTCGCACGGTGTGTTGCAGGACATAACAAATGACATTAGCAATTATCAACGTGAGGCAAAGTGAAATACCACTTCGACCGGCGGCGGGGCGCCAGTCCGGCTCACGCATATATGAGCGGTCTTCGAGCATTCTACTTTAAGGCCGCTAGTTCGGTCTGGATCAATTCCACAAGCGGCTTGAATGCCTCTGTATCAAAACGGAACGGAATATTTGCGGCGGCAAATAACTCCGGTAAAGGCCGTGAACCGCCAAGCGCCAAAGCCCGCTTGTAATCCGCCAAAGCCTGTGCCCGGTCCGATTTGCTGTTTTTCCAAACGCCTAAGGCGCCCAGTTGCGCTATGCCATATTCGATGTAATAAAATGGCACCAAAAAGATGTGGCTTTGGCGATGCCACATTTTTGTGCGAGCCAGCTCGTAACCACTCCAATCAATTTCACCGCCAAACCGATCCAAGAGTCCGTTCCAAGCCGTATCCCGCTCTTCAACGGTGTGTGTCGGATGCGTGTAAATCCAGTGCTGGAATGCATCAACTGTGGCAATCCATGGGAACAAGCTGATGATCCCTTCAAGATGCTGCTGGCGCGCCCGCACACAATCTTCGCCGGAATAAAATTCCTCTAAATGTTCGTTCCCCACCAATTCCATACTCATCGAGGCTACCTCGCAAAACTCTAGCGGGGCATGTTGGTACTCGTGAATGTCTTCGCCCTGAGCGGCCAAAGTGTGGAAAGCATGCCCAGCTTCGTGCAGCAATGTTTCCACATCACGCTGTAAGCCCACGGCGTTCATAAAAATGAACGGCAAACGCGCTTCCGGAAGACTGCTTTGATACCCGCCGGGCGCCTTGCCTTTGCGGTTGGCCAGGTCGAGTAAACTCTGATCCCGCATAGTCTGAAAGCCCGCGGCCAGTTCATCATCCACATGATCAAAAATACCCTTGGTCTTGGCGACCATATCCTCGACTTCACGAAATGGCTTGAGCGGCTCCAGCCCATCCGGATCCACCGAAGTATCCCAGGGCCGTAGTTTGTCCAAGGCCAGCTTTGAACGGCGGTCCGCGAGTAACTCGTTGTATGCTGGCATCACCACCTTCTCAACGGCTTCATGAAACTTGAAGCAATCTTCCGGCTGATAATCAAACCGGCCCTTAGCGGTGTGCTTAAAATCCCGGTAATCGCCATACCCTGCATTCCCGGCAATTTGGATTCGCAAGTCCTTAAGTTCATCAAACTGCCGGTCGCATTCCTCCGCAACTTCAAGACGCCGATTGGCGACCAGTTCCCACGCTGTTTGCCGCACGGTCCGGTCTGTCTCCTGCAGGTACACCCCCATTTGCACCAGCGTCTTTTCCTCGCCTTGGAATTCCACAGTGAGGGCCCCCATCTTTTCCTGGTATTGCTGACCCAGCTTCGATTCCTCCGTCTCAAGTGGCACGTTCTCTTCGCGGAATAAATCCACCATGGATTGCCAGTCGCGATTCAAGATCTCATAACGTTCCGCCGGCAAATGTGCGCGCTGTGGATGGTTTACAAATTTTTTGGCCAGTTGAAAAAACCGTTCCTTCAAATGCGGCTCAATATTTTCAACAAAATCAAGATATGCCCCCTTCGCCTCATCTTTGGAGGTATGACAGGTCATCGCTATATATCGGCGCGACCCATCTTCATCGAGAATCGCCCCCAATTCGCTAACCTTCAGTAGCCATGCCTCTAAAGATTCCGAGCTGCCACACGCATCCAGATCAGCTTCCAGCTGATCAAACAACGGCTCAATCGCGTCCCAGCCGGACACCTTGAAATCGGCCGGCACAAATGCGCGCGGCTTGTATGGGGGCAAATCACCAAACGGAAGCAGTTCCATCCGCGGAATGTCGCAAATCGCGGGCAATTTGCAAATTCGATTCGCTAATCCAGCATGTATTTTTCCAGCCAACTTTGCGGCAGGGTGCCGTGCGACAGCAGCCAATCGTTAAACCGCTTAAGACTCCATCCTCGACCCTCAACCAGGCGCTTGTGCAAACGGGCATTCTCGAGGCGGCCCAACCAATAGCTCATCGGCACGGCCGGTGAACTAGTGTACCAATTCACATCGGCCTCAGCACGTGCCTTGGTGAAGCCGAGGTGTGACATCAAATGTTTGACGCCCTGCTCGTAAGTGTACCGGCCCGTTTGAAGGCGCAAATCAACCAAGATCCGATGCACCCGCCACAAGGCATCATGCAATTGAATAATGGCCGTCCACGGCGAGCGGTCTATCTTCAGATCGGCCATCATCTGCTCGCACCACAATGTCCAACCCTCGTAAAAAACAGCATGCGCAAAGAGCGGCCGCCACTTGCGGGCGTGACCATTGGCCGTAACAAACTGCAAATGATGTCCGGGATACGCCTCATGAGCCGCCGTCAGCGAGATACCGAAATGTTGTTGTACTTCGGATAACTTTTCTGCGGCCGAAGATTTTGCCAGTGACAAATCGTTCACCCAGAAAATGCCACGCTGCCGTTTCTCAAACGGCCCCGGCGAGGAATATGCCGCGGTTGGATACAAGTGTCGCATAAATTCCGGCACCAAGCGCACCTGTAATTCATCTCCCTTAGGGAAACTCACCGCCTTGGCCTTGCGGAAACCCGACGCCACCCGATTCGTTTCCTTACGATACACCTCCAATAAATCGCCCTCTGGCACCCACTCAGAGCGTGCCTTTCCAATAATAGATTCCGCTGATTGCCCCTGACCGTATTTGGCACAAGCCTTGAATAACAAACCACCTATCCGATCCGCCTCGCTTAATGCCAGTGCCTCAACCTGACCCAAAGTGTAATCCAGCCCTAGTTCATCATGAATTCTCCGCTGCAGTCGGTTTGCCCCCAACGCAAATGAGTTCTTCGCCGCCAAAGGCCGCGACATCACTTGAGCATGATATTGAACAACGGCTTTCTGAGCCGCGGCAATTAAGTGCCTTGCATCATCCCCCATAAAGGAACTCACCGCCTCAAACAACGCTCCTGCACCAGTCGCGGTTTGATCCATTACCCGACGCCATACACGTTCAGGCCGATCAACCAACCGCGCTGCTTGTCGCAGGTGCTTGGGCGTTTGCTCCAACAACGCCCGCACATTACGTCGTGCCCGGGTCGGCTCATCTTCACCCCGTTGTAATTCATGCAGCAACGCTCCAAACACGTGATCGACCGCATTTGGGTCAAGCCGATGAATTCCGCGATCGAAATCCTCGCATTCCGCCATCACCATGGCTCGAACCGCCAATCGATCAAGATGCTGTTCCGCACTCAAAGCGGAAGGTGCCAACTGATCCATATCACCCAGAAGTTGTTGCCGGCGTTTTTCGTCGGCACGGATCGCCTTTAACGAAGGCTCACCCAATTGCCCTTCGGCGGCGCGCATTCCCAAGTGATTTGCCCAAACCGGCCGCGCAGCCAAGGTCTGCCTGAAATATCCAGCCAACAAGGCATCAAATTTTTTAGCGTCGTTCATTTTATAAATTAATTCTGCAGTAATTGCCACACACGATACGCCTCCGTGGCGCTCCAAGCCTGCGCGTCGCAGCCTCGCTGGGTGTGAGGCGCATCACCGTCCATCACCTCCGGAAAATGCCCGATGCAGCCCGAATTTAACAAGGGCTCCATCGTTAACAAATAGGAGCGAGCTGCCTTGAGTGCCCCTTCATCTCCCGGCCAGCAACGCATGATAGATTCACTTAGGAATGGTAACTGCCACCCCCACGCAGTGCCGTTGTGATAGGCCGGTTTGCGGCGCGTATCTTCTTCCCCTTCGTAGCGACCCCAGTAAGGTCGAATTGGATCATTCAGTAAATCCCCGGCGTGCGACCGCACTGGCAAAGGTACTGCCACTAAATGAGGCGCCAGAGAACGCATTCCTCCCGGTACTACCAAATGGTCGCACGCGGCTAAAACTGTAGCTCGGCCAACTGAAAGCGGCACTGCTCCCAAGGCCACCGCCATCAGGCCATTACTACGCAACGCATCATCACAAGGTGCATCCGATGGTTCCACGCCTTGAGCGGCCGGCAATAAATCCGCAATCCAACCGGAAGGTGTTCGGCAAAAATAATCCCTCAACGATTCACGAGCGCGAAGCTCCAAATCACCCCAGCCACCTTCAGAATCCAAGCGGCCCAATAGACCAAGCAACTGAATCCACAGAGCCTGTATTTCGACAGGATAGCCTTCACGAGGTGTACCCGCAGGATAATTGGTATCCATCCACGTGAAATGCGAGGGACTCCAAATCAAACCGCTCGCCAAATCCATCCGAATCCCCTGCGGCGTTCCATCACGATAACCACGCCCAATCGAAATAAGGATTTCGCGCAAAGTCCGTCCATCAGCCATCCTTTCGGAAAATAGATTCTCGCGCGCGCCCCCAGCCAACTCGGCACAAACCTTACCAAACCACAGTGGCGCATCAGAGGTGTCACGATTAGAGGCGTTATCGCCATTCAAAACATTTGGCAACGAACCACGATCTTCAAACCGGGCAAACGCCTTCACGATCCCAAACACCTCTTCACTCCAACCCGCTGCCAACAAGCCGCGCGCGGCGATAAAAGTGTCTCGACCCCAATCTAAAAACCACGGATATCCGGCCACCACCGTCTTCCCTTCTCCACGATTTACTACAAAGGCCTCCATCGAATTACGCAGACGTCCTTCGAAAGAAACTGGCGTTGCCTTGTTTGAAGACGGAGACACGGGTTCCGCTTCAGCGGATAATGTCAAAACAGATTCCTCAGAAGGCTTTAACGGCATCTCAAACCATCCCGGGCTGTACGCATCCCCTGCCTCGGTTTGCCCCCGGCTCGCTTCAACTGGATGCGCCACATTGTAAACCGGCTCTGCCTCGGCATGAAAACATCCACGGACGACATCCGCCCGCAACACACGGTCCGCTGCCGGAGCAAAAACAAAGCCCTCATCCCCACACTCCAGACAATCATTGAAATACGACTCCCTTTCCGGACAGAGATGTGTTTCCTCATGAAAGCTGCGATCCTCCAAATCAATGCGTGCGGTCAGGCTAAACTCTTTATCCCCGAGTAACTTACGGCCACGCACAGGATCTTCATCCAGCCGCCGAAATGTCAGCACCGTGGCATTACACTCCGCGGGCATGGCGGCCTCGACTTCTACTTCGACCGCCTGAAAATCACCGGCACTCACCAAAAACCGCCACAGTGCCGGAGGGCCCGGTTCAAAGTGAACGAGATTTGTCGCGTCCAAGGCGCTAATGAATCCATCGGCCACAGCCCATAAACGAATCCGCTTGGCAAACACATGCCGATCGACAGGCGCATCGACATGAAGATTCGCGCCCAATAGGGTGTCGTACTTTGATTTAATCGCGCCCAGATCAACCGGTATTCGCACCATTCCCCCTAGTCCGTTGGTCAGCAAGGCCACCGGCGCCTCCAATGGATTCTCAACCCGCCGCACCGCTGTCGCATCAAACGATTCATCGCTAGGGTCTGAACCAACAACTTCAACACTACCCCCAACTGAGGACTCTTCATCACCCCTTTCTTGGAATCCTAAATGGTAGCGCCCCGCCCTCGTCATCGGACCAAATGAAGCCACATGAACATTCTCCATTCCCACTGAACTCAATTGACGCGGTCCATCGCTTCCCGATAAACAAACCTCAAACGGGGCGTCATCATAAACCACCAACCAATGCCCCGCGGGGACCGGCATTACGCGGGAGGCATCGCGACGTCTCCAAATGTTGATCCGTGGAAACTGTTCCGAGCTGGCTGCTTCCCGTAGTTGTGTCAAAAAACCACTGGAATGACCTACTTTCTGGATAGCCATAATTCCCGCCACAAACCCAGCCGGATTGGCTGCTGCCAATTCCGCGAGCTCCAACCATTTTAGCCCACCCAACTCTTCCGGTTCAAACCGAACCGAAAGAGACTGGTACGCCCAAGCTGCCTGAGCACGTTTGTCCTCATAAAGATCACTACGCAATTCAGGCTTCTCAGGAGCAAGACAAAGAACGTCTCCCGGCGGAACTTGGCCACCCTCAAAAACTTTGCCAGATAATAGGTCAATCCAACCGATCTCCCCATCATCCATGGATTGCGCTTCATCCAAATCAAGATTTGCCAGCACCCTAACCTCAGACGCTCCATCAGCCGAAGTACGGCGCAATTGGTACAGAGGGCTTTCAGGGTCGCTCAGGCGCTCCAGCCTTGCTCCATCTCGAAAACACGGGTGGTGATTGATTAACTGATTCAGCTGAGCCAGCTCAGGAACAATATTGTCATCACCACCCCAATTCAGCCCACGCGAGGAATGGACATTTATCTGTTCATCCGCCAACCATTCTACTCCGTTCGCAAAGCCAAATCCGCCATTGACACTCTTTCTCAAAATTCTTCACCAGATATATTTCTCTTCTCAGAAATGTTCATGACTGGTTATCCTCCAGAAGACTTGATTTTGAGTATAAAAGTCAGCACCCTGTTCAAATTTAATAAACCTTAAAATTCCACTAATTAAAAGAAGAATTCCGGCTATTCCGTAAACCATATCTGCGACAATCATCGATATGGCCTTTCTCTTACTTAGATCAGACTTCAAAGAAAACCTTTCATGCACCAAAGCACCAAAACAAAGAATGAAGCTCAAATAATGTACATAAGCTACGGAGGCAGATATAAGAACTGCAGGAGAGAAAACTGACGCAAACGAAGCA
>CAJWMQ010000008.1 GCA_913042895.1 uncultured Verrucomicrobiales bacterium
ACGGATGTGATCCAGCAGGACGCCGAGGGGCGGCGCCAGCTGGTGTTCTTGCGCGGCCCGATTTTCGCCCAGTTAGTTTTGGCGGATGAGATCAACCGCTCTCCCCCAAAGACCCAAGCGGCTCTGTTGGAAGCCATGCAGGAGCATTCGGTCACCATCGGCGGCCAGACTTATGGCCTTGAAGAACCGTTCTTTGTGTTGGCGACGCAAAACCCTGTGGAACAGGAAGGCACCTATCAGTTGCCCGAGGCGCAGAAGGACCGGTTCATGTTTCACATCAAGGTCAATTATCCGAAGAAAGATGAGGAAGCGGAAATTATCCGCCGCACCACCGGCGTGCACAATGACCCCATTCGGCCGGTGATCAACGGTGATGAAATTATTCAGTGCCAGAAGATCGTGCGCAAGGTGCCCGTACCCGATCACGTGAATGCGTACGTGCTGGATCTGGTGCGTCGTTGCCGGCCAGATGATGCCGAGGCGTTGCCGTTTACGCGTGAGTTGATCAGTTGGGGGCCGGGACCGCGCGCCTGTCAGCAATTGATTCTGGGCGGCAAAGTCCGCGCTATTTTGCAGGGGCGCCCGAATGTGGTGCCCGAGGATATCGCGGCGTTGGCGCATCCGGTTTTGCGCCATCGCATTGTGCCCACCTTCAACGCGGAAGCCGAAGGCATCACCGTGGACCATATTATCGACCGCGTTTTGCAGGCTGTGCCGCAACAACCAGCCGGGGCCGCCTTGTAGCGTGCTCGGGCCGGCGCCGTTTGATTTATGGCACCGTTAACCGACATGTTGCAGCCTGAAGAGCTGCAAAGCATCGCCAACCTTCAGTTGATGGCGAAGCAAACTGTTGAAGGAGCCATCACCGGCATGCACCGCTCGCCACACAAGGGGTTTAGTGTGGAATTCGCCCAGCATCGTGAATATGTGCAGGGTGATGAGATTCGCCGGGTAGACTGGAAGGTCTTTGCCAAGACCGACCGCTACTTCGTACGTGAGTACGAGGAGGAAACCAACCTGCGTGCGATGTTGTTAGTGGATGCCAGCGGGAGTATGGGATACGCCGGCGAAAGCGGCCAAACAAAGCTACAGCATGCACTCAAGCTGGCCGCGTGCCTAGCGCACATCATTATGAGGCAAAGCGACAGCATTGGTCTCATGACGTTTGATACCGATATTCGCACGCACATTCCGCCGCGCTCCAGTAATCGTCACTTGCGCGTGCTCTATGAGGAAATGCTGCACACCCAGCCGGGCGGTGAGACGGATCTCTCCAAGGTCTTTCATGATATTGTGCCGCGTCTGCAAAAGCGGGGGATGATTTTCATCTTGTCTGATTGTTTTACCGACGTGAAAGAACTGCTCAAGTCGCTAGCGCATTTTCGGCATGCCTCGCATGAGGTAGTGATCTTTCATGTGATGGATCGTGACGAGGTGGAGTTTCCTTTCGATGCTTGGACGCGGTTTGAAAACCTGGAGCTGGCCGGAGAATTTCGGATGGTGGATCCAACCAGTTTTCGGGCAGCGTACCTCGACAACTTTGCGAAGTTCACCGCCGCACTTAAGGAAGGCTGCCAGCGGCACCGGATTGACCTGGTGCCGATGTACACGCACGAGAGTCTCACTGATTGTCTGGCGAGATTCCTGCGGCAACGACAGGGGGTGGCATGAGCTTCATGAACCTAGCATTGGTGGGGGGCGCGGCGGCAGCAGCCATTCCCATCCTCGTACACCTCATCAGCAAGAGCCAGCATCGTGAGGTGAAATGGGGTGCCATGCACTTGATTGAGCTTACACTCAAATCCCAGCAACGCCGGCTACGGTTTGAGCATTGGCTGCTCATGCTGTTGCGTTGTGCCATTCCCATCTTGCTGGCGCTCTGCATGGCGCGGCCGATTCTCAAGGGTACGGCAGCCTTGTGGTCCAACGCAAAGACCTCCCTGCTGGTGGTGTTGGATAATAGTTACTCGTTGGATTTCAAGGGCGCCGGCGGCACAAACTTCGAGAAGGCCCGCGATACAGCCGCGGAATTGGTGCAGAAACTGCAGCGGGGCTCGGATGTAAACGTGGTGCTCATGAGCGACCCCAAAACGCCGTTGTACGATACCTCGGTGTTTAACACCGAGGCGGTGGCCGAGGAGCTTCAGGCTATGCAGGCGGGGTTTGGGCAGGCGCAGGTGAGCACCGCACTGGAGCACGGCGCCGAGCAGTTGCTGAGCATGAACCACCCGCACCGTGAGGTGGTGCTCATCAGCGATTTTCAGCGGATCAGCTGGCCTACGGAGGAAGGCGAGGCGGCATTGCGCACTCGGGTGGGCCAGCAGTTGCAGGGGCTGGAGATGCCGCCGAACCTTACGCTCTTTCACGTGGGAGTGGAAGGCCGGGAAAATGTCTGCGTGGAAACGGTTTCCACTTCGCACCTGTTGCTGGGCATCAATCAAACGGTCACCGTGCAGGCGTCGTTGCGCAATTACGGCGAACGCAATCACGAGGCCTTGCGGGTCATCTTTCATGCCGACGGCAAGCCGGTGGATGAACAACAGATTCCACTCGGTGCCGGCGAACGCCGGCAAGTGCGCTTCCGGCATTCCTTCGATACGCCTGGCTCGCATGTCATTGAGGTGGCCACCGATGCCGATAGCCTCAAGGCCGACAATATTTTCCGGGCCAGCATTCCTGTTTGGGACAAGGTGCCCGTGCTGGTGATCAATGGCGCGCCGGATACGGAACCGCTTAAGGGTGAAACGGATTTTCTGCAGATTGCCCTGCAACCCTACCGCGAGGGCGGTGAGCCGGATTTGGTGGATTTGTTGGAGTCGCGCATCATCAACGTGGCCGATTTCAACGCTGCGGCCTTAGGCGACACGCGCGTGGTGGTGTTGGCCAATGTCAGCCAACTGCAGCGCAGTCAGTTGAACGAGCTGCAAACGTTTGTGAAAGACGGCGGCGGCCTGATGATCTTTGGCGGTGATCAGCTCGATAAACGCTGGTACAATGAGCAACTGCTGCCTTACGGCTTGCTGCCGGCACGCCTCGGGGAGGTGGCCGATAAACGTAATGATCCGGAGCCATTCACCCGCATGGTGGTGCAGCGCTTTGATCATCCGGCCCTGAAGATTTTCAGCAACCCGCGCAACGGCGACCTAGCGTCCGCCGAGGTGCGCCAATGGCACCGGACTGTGGAGGATCCGGATAACGAACTGGTGCGGCCTCTGGCGCGGCTTGAAACAGGGGATGCCTTTCTGCTCGAAAAGATCTACGGCAACGGCCGCGTGTTGTTCTGCGCCACGGCCTGCGATGATGCGTGGAGCTCATTGCCATTGCGGCCGTTCTTCGTCCCCTTTTCCCAAAGACTGTGCACCTACCTAGCCTCCTCGGTGATGCCGTCGCGTAATCTTGGCGTAAATGAAAAAGCGGTCGCTCATTTTCCTACGGATCAAGCCGGACAGGAAGTGATGGTGACGGATACAGAGAACGAACAATACACGCTGCTTATCGAGCTGCGCGGCGGTCGCGGCGTGGCCACCTTCGAGGAAACGGCGCGACCAGGACTGTACACCATGAAGGGCCCCACGGGGGAGGCGATTCATTTTGTGGTGAACACGCCCCGGAGCGAGAGCGATCTCAAACAACTCACGCAGGAGGAACGCCGCGGAGTGGCGGCGGCCATGAACGCCGATTTGGTGCAGGACCTCGGTGAGTACCGCGACCTCGACCATACCCGACGGTTTGGTCAGGAGATTTGGAAACCGATCTTCGCGTTGGTTTTGTTTTTCCTGTTTTTTGAACTCTGGCTGGAACGCCGCATGGCGCGTCAACGGGTTTCGGGTTAGGATGATAACAGGCACGTACAGTTTGGACCCCATGCTTGCGGCGAAGGCCGCGGAGGGCGCGCGCCTGCATTTTTCCGGCGACCTCACGTGGTGGCTGGCGGTCTTGATTGGCCTGGGCGCTGCGGGATTGGCCGCCTGGATTTACCGGGGGGATTTACGTGGCCGCACCACGCCGGGCCTCTGGGTGTTGCCCGTGTTGCGAGGTTTCACCGTGATGCTGGTGGTGATGATGTTGTCCGGGCCGGTGATTCAAAACCGCACCTCCGTGGGCACCACGGCTCGCGTACTCATGTACGTGGATGCGTCGGCCAGCATGAAGGCTACCGACGAGCAAATGGAAACCCAGCGCAAGCTGCGGATTCTGCGTCGGCTGGGCTGGCTCGAAGGTGGGGCGGATGAAGCTGCCGCTGGGGATGCACTGGATCGGTTGGGCGAACTGCGTCGCGTCCTCACTGCGATGGCGGCAGACACCGCCAACAATCTCCGAAACCACGTGGAGCAGGGCGAACTGATCACCAAACAGGCCGCCAATTATCTGGAGGCCATGGAGCTGGATGGCTGGACGGATAATGAATTGGAAGCTTTCAAAGCCGATTTGCTGGATCCCTTTCTGAAACTGGATCCGGAGCAGGCTGATGAAAACGATAAAGCCAACTTGCTGGCATTGCAGCCAGCCGTGGATCGATGGGAGCAAACTATTCGCAACCTCCTCCCCCAAGGTGCCACGGCTTTGGATGCGCTGGATCCGGACACCCGCGCCGCGGTGGAGCGCTTTGATCGTACCCCGCGCTGGCAGCGACTGGAGACGCAACTGCTCGATGGTGCCGGCGGGTTGGTGAACCAACTGGCCGCGGAGCACAACGTGGAATTACTCGCCCTCACCGCCCGCCGTTTCCAAATGCTGTGGCACCCCGGCGCCTTGGGCAATGTGGCTGGGGACGAGGAAGCGGAAGCCGAAGCGGCAAAGGAGGCCGAGGATAATCCCTTGTCCACCCCGCGGACGCTGCCTGTGGCCGCCACCAATATGGTCACGGATCTGACCACCGGCATTCTCGAAGGGGCGGTTTCTGAAAATCCGGAAGAGAAACTGTTCGTCGTGCTCTTCACCGATGGCCAACACAATGTGGATGGTGCCTCGCCTTTAGAGATGGCCGCGCAGTTGAAGGATCGCGGCATCGCCGTGCATGTTGTGGGCATGGGCACCACCGAGGTGGCCCGCGATCTGGCTGTGTTGAAGGCCGAGACTCCTAGTGCCGTTTATCCCGATGCTCGCCTTACCGGCCACGTGATCGTACAGGATGGCATGGATCCGGGCAAACCGTTCACCGTGCGCATTGAACACCACGGCGTGCCGGTGTGGCAGCGCGAGTTTGTCACCGCCCGCAAGCGCCGCAAGTTGCCATTTGATTTTCCGATCAAAGACATCGTGGCCGCCGAGCAAACCCGCCTTAGTCGCGACCTACGTTATGCGAATCTGCCTTTGGTGTTCAACGTGGTGATCCCGCCGGTGGAAGGGGAATCCAAGGACGATAACAACGCCGGCACCTTGCGCGTGAATGTCGTCACCCAGAAGCCGCGCATCCTGTTTGTGGACACCCGCCCGCGTTGGGAATTTCGCTATCTGCGCAACCTGTTGGAGCGTGATGAACGGTGGGACGTAAACACCATCCAGGCCAACTGGATCAATGCTGGTACGCCCATCCTCGGGCCACGAGGTAATCAGCTCGGGCAATTTCCCAATACGCGCGATCTGCTTTTCCAGTATCAACTCGTGATTCTGGGCGACGTGGGCAAAGACCTGTTTGCGCCAGCCGAACTTCAGTGGCTGCGTGACTTTGTGCAACTTAATGGCGGCGGAATGATCTTCATTGATGGCCGCATGGAACGGCATTTTAATTTTTCCGGAACACCGGTATACGATCTCTTGCCGGTAAAACTCGCCGCTCAAGGTCAGACCGAACTGCGCAGCTTAGAGACATCCCTGCGCTTTCGCAGTGCGGGAGGCGCTCAGGCGCCGCTGATGTTGGCCGCGGATTCCGCGTCTAACCTGAAGATTTGGAACGACTTGCCCGGCCCGCGCTGGGCGGCCCTCTCCGAAGCTTTGCCCGGCGCGGAAACGTTATTGGAAATTGTGGACGCCAACACGCAGGCGGCCATTCCCGGCTTGGTCTTTCGTCGATTCGGGGCTGGTCGGGTATTATACTCCGCCTTCGATGAATCATGGCGCTGGCGCAAAGGCGTCGCCGATATGCATCATCAACGCTATTGGAATCAAGTGGCTAAATGGATCATGGAGCCACCCTTTGCCGTACAGGATGCCTTTATTGCGCTGGACTCCGGCCCTACTACATATGAGCTGGAAGAAACCGCTCCCATCCGCGTGCGCATCACCAACCCCCAACTGGCCGCCAACCCTAACCTTAAGCCTGAGGCCGTGATTCTGCGCGAAGGTCGCGTCTTCGGCACCGTGCCGTTGGATCCCGATCCACAATCCTTTACCTTCCGCGGCGAAACCGCTCCGTTGGAGTCCGGCGATTATGAAGTGCGCGTGCGCATCCCCGGCGTGCCTGATGGCCTGATTAAGGCCAGCACCGCCTTCACAGTTGCTACCAATCCCTTCGGCGAACTGGGTCGCCTGCACTGCGACGAATTGCTCCTGCGCCAAATCGCCAAGGATTCAGGCGGCGAATACTATCGCGAAGAAGAGATGCAACGCCTGGTGGAACTGCTGGGCCCCGCCAGTGATCATCGCGAAATTACTGAAGAAATCCAACTCTGGCAAAGCTACTGGTGGTTTACCCCAATCATGCTCCTTCTCACCACCGAATGGATCCTCCGCCGCACAAAAGGGTTAGTGTAGGGGTGCAGGCAAGCGAGTGATACAAGTTGTTATCAGAACAATTGTGCCTTGCTTGGGGGAGGCGTTTTCCGTAGGGCTGGCGGGGTCATGGGCATTTTATCCGGCAAAAAAGGAGTGGTGTTTGGCGTGGCCAACAGGCGTTCGATCGCGTGGGCAATTGCGCAGGCGTGGAAGGACGAAGGTGCCGAGCTGGCGTTCACCTATCAGGGCGAGCGACTGAAGGATAACGTGACACAACTGGCCGAGACATTTGGCGAGGACACATTGATCACCGAGTGTGACGTGACTCAGGATGATCATATCGATCGGGTGTTCAACGAGGTGGGAGAGAAGTTCGATGGGAAACTGGATTTGATGCTGCACTCGGTGGCCTTTGCGCCAAAGGAGGCATTAGAAGGTACGTTTGTTGGTACCACGCGTGAGGCGTTTCGGCTGGCCCATGATGTAAGTGCGTATTCGCTGGTGGCGTTGAGTCGCGCGGCGGCGCCCTTGATGACCGAGGGTGGCAGCATCGTGGCGATGAGTTATCTTGGCGCAGAACGGGTAGTGCCGCACTACAACGTGATGGGTGTGGCCAAGGCGTCGCTGGAAGCCAGCACACGGTATCTGGCTAGTGATTTGGGCGAACAAAAAATCCGTGTGAACTGTATCAGTGCCGGCCCGGTTAACACGTTGGCCGCCCGCGGCATCGCCGGTTTCACCAGCATGCTCAAGCATAACGCCGAGCACGCGCCGCTGAAACGCAATGTGCTGCCTGAGGAATTGGGTGCCACGGGCGCGTTTCTCGCTAGTGACGGCGGCGCGGCCATCACCGGGCAAGTGTTGTACGTTGATTGCGGGTACCAGATTATGGGGATGTAGGCCGGGCCGCTTTCTGCTTGGAATTAAAACCGCTTCATTGTGTCATGGCACTTCGCCATGGCTATTTTTTCCCATATGGCTCCGGTTCCTCCGGGTTTTAAACCTAAGTGGCGTGATTACCTAGAGGAACACGTGGCTTTGTACCGTCGAATGCCGGAGGAGCTGACTTTGTGCGTCGAGGAACTAGTGCCGTGGTTCATGAAAAAGGTGACTTGGAAGTGGGAGCCGTGGACAGGCCGAAAGCGTAAGCCAGACGAGGAAATGGCCAAAGTGTGCGTGTCTTTTCTGGCCTGTTTATTAATTGTAAATCGGTCAAAGAAAGATTTGGCGCATTTCCACACCTTCGTATTTCACCCCGCAAGCCTTAAAGACGATGATGGCGAAACATGGGCAGGCTGGGCAAGCCCGCGGGGCTACATCGAGCAAAGTTGGCCTTCAACCCTTAGGGGGATGCAGGATGGGGAAGATAATCACTGCACGACCATTCATGAGTTCGCACACATGATTGATTTTCGCACCACTGCCACTGACAGCATCCCTTATTTTGATTCAACCAGTGCTCGCAAGGAGTACCAGGCATTTTTAGAATCTGAATATGTGGATATTTGTAAGGCCTGGGAGAAGGTGAGTGGATGTGCCGCGATTCGGAAATACGCCACGACCGAAAAAAGTGAATTCCTTACCTGCGCCACCGAATCTTTTTTTGAAAACTCTGAAAGACTAAAGTTTTTGAGGCCCCAGGTTTATAGCTGGATGCAGCGAATTTATAAAATGGATCCCCACCAATGGGTGGACCGCCGCCAATGGGCGGAACGTGTAAGTCTCGGCGAACTTAAGAATATAAGAAATTATCAGTGGGACCAATGGGATTTTAAAACGACTTGGGACAGCAAAAGAAGCCACACTGAATTATTGTGGCCACATGGAATCTCGGCAAAGGATTATCCTGCTTGGAATGCTGCTGAAGTAGAGCGGCGCCAAGGTGAAGAGCGAGCAAGAATTGAACGTGAAGCAAGAGAAGCGGCAGAAAGAGCGGCAAGAGAGAGAAAGGAAAAAAAAGAACGGGAGCGCAAAGAAAGAGAGGCGCAAGAAAAGAGGTTGGAAAAAGAAGAGCGTGAACGTAGAGAAGAAGCAGAGCGAAAGCAGCGAGAGCGTTATTTATTGAACAACAGAACTGTGATTGTTGAATATCCCAATGGAATGCCGCAGCTTAAATATGAGCTGGTGGACGGCCACCGCGAGGGCCTGATGCAGCGATGGGACGAGCAAGGTAACTTGCGCGAGGAGACCGAATACAGTCGCGGTCGAAAACAAGGCATGGTCACCTATTACTATCCCGATGGCCAGAAGGAGATGGCAGGGTTCTACATCTTGGACGAACGAGCGGGTTTGTGGCGTGGCTGGCATGAGGACGGGACAAAAAGTTTTCAGAGCCGATATCGGGACGGCGAACTGTACCGGTGGAAGCAATATCGGCACGACGGCACGGATCAGACTTACAGCCGTGCGAAAAATCGTTTTGGCCGGTGACACGCTTGGGCGTTGGCAAGGACGCGGCACGAGCGTACGGTAGGGGCCGGTGAGCGACGGCGAAATTAAATCTACATGGGCAGCGGTGCAGGATCACACGCGCCACTTTTCGGATTTTACCTTCGTCTATCCGGTCATCTCTCGCCGCAGTAAAGGTCTCTCTATCGGAGTGAACCTTAACCCTGATAAGGTTTGCAATTTCGACTGCATCTATTGCGAGGTGGACCGCCGGATTCCTGGCGCCGTGACCGAGGTGGACCTGTGTCAGATGAAGGATGAGCTCACCGCTATGGTGCGATTTGCAAAGGACGGCGGGCTGGCCAAGGAACCTAAGTTTAACGAAGTGCCGTGGCTTACGCGGGAGGTGAAGGACATAGCTTTCAGCGGCGACGGTGAGCCGACCATGATCCGAAACTTTTCCGAATGCGTGGAAACGGTGGTAGAGGTGCAACAACTCGAAGGCCTCGACAAGGCGAAGATCGTGCTCATTACCGACGCCAGCCGCCTAGACAAGACGGAGGTGAAGCGTGGCCTCGAAACGATGGATGCCCACAACGGCGAAATTTGGGGCAAGCTTGATGCGGGCACCGATGAGTATTACCGGGAGATCAACCGCTCTAACGTGAGGTTTGAGCGCATCCTAAAGAACCTGCTGGAAACAGCGCGCGTGCGGCCGATTATCGTCCAAAGTCTGTTTCTGAAAGTGCACGGGGAAGCTATGAGCGCGGCCGAGCTAGAGGCTTACTGTGGCCGTCTGCGCGACCTTACCGCGGCGGGTGGGCAGATCAGCGAAGTGCATCTCTACACCGTGGCGCGCCCTACGCCCGAGGCCTTTGCCACCAAACTGGAAGTGCCTGAACTCGAAACGATGGCCTCGGCGATTCGGGAACAGACGGAGCTGAAGGTTTCCATTTTTCCTTAATCATGAGTGAAACCGAACTCAATAAGCTAGGCCGTCAGTGGGCGTTGGGCGCGCTGGTATTTTTAGGAGGCTTTGAGGTGATGGTCTTGGAGATTGTCGGCGCGCGGTTTTTGCAGCCATTTTTCGGCGGATCCTTTTACATTTGGACGAGCCAAATTGGCGTGGTTATGTTGGCCTTGGCTTTGGGTTACGCGGTTGGCGGCCGGTTGGCGGACCGCTGGCAGCAGGCACGCCCCTTGGGGATGATGCTGGTCCCGGCGGGCATTTTTATTTTGCTTATTCCCAATTTCGCCGGCGGCTTGCTGGATATGATTGTGGACCGCTACGCGGTGACCGTGCCGGTGGAGGCACTCGCAGATACGGAGAACGAACCGGCCAGTGAATTGATAGCCGAATTGCCGGCAGATTTTTTGGAAGGTGCCGAACCCGAAGTGGCCAGTGAGACACCCAAAGAAACGGCACCGGAGGAGATCTGGACGGAGGTGCCGCCGTTTTGGCAGAAAATGGCACCGGCATTAGGTAGTGCCGTTGTGTTCTTGTTGCCGTGTTTTTTGTTGGCCATGATTTCGCCGTACATTATTCGGTTGGCCACTCATCAGGTTGAGAAGGTGGGCACTCTGAGCGGTACGGTGTATGCGGCCAGCACGGTGGGAAGCATTGTTGGGGTGTTCATCACGGCGTATGTCTTGCTGGATCATTATTCTAGTACGACCCTGTTTCGAGCAACCGGATGGTTGACGTTCGGCCTTACAGGTTTATGTTTTGCTTTGGATATTTTATGGCCGGAATCTTCCCAAAACGAATCGGACTCAGCGGAGTAGTTTTACTGCTAGCGTTTGCGTGGAGTGTTCAGGGGCAGGTGCGCTTGCGTACGAGCTCGGCGTACAACCAGATCACGGTGGAGGATGCCGGCGGCTATCGGCTGCTGCGGTTTAATGGCTCGATGGAGACTCGTATGTGGTTGCCGAACCCGCTCTTTGGTCACTTTGAGTACACTGAATATTTTCAGATGCCACTGCTCTTCAACCCCAAGCCTCAGCGGATGCTGTTGATGGGGCTGGGCGGCGGCAGTATGGTGCGGGCGTTCCAGCATTATTATCCAGACATCCACTTGGATACTGTGGAGCTCGATCCCAAAGTGGCGCAGGTGGCCAAGCAGTTTTTTCATGTGAAGGAAACGGCGAAGCACAAGATTCACTTTAGCGATGGACGGCAGTTTTTGCGGCTCAACAAAACGCGCAAGTACGACGCCATTTTGATGGACGCCTATACTTCCAATCAGTTTGGAACCCACATCCCGTTTCATTTGGCCACTAAGGAATTCTTTGCCTTGGCGTCCGAAGACCTCACGAAGGAAGGCGTGTTGGTGTTCAATGTGATCGGCACCCATGACGATTGGCGGTCCGATATCGTGGGGTCCATGTATCAAACACTGAAGTCGGTGTTCCCGCATGTGTACCACTTTCAGGCGAGCGATACGCGGAACATCGTGATGCTGGCGGTGAAATCTAAGGAGCCGTTGACCAGCACTACCCTCAAAAACAAGGTTGCCGCTTTGCGGGCCGCGCGGCCGAAGTTACCGAAATTTTTTGGGCCTCGCGTGGCCCGCATTCGGGCGCAGGCTCCGAAGAGTGCGGCGAATGCGGGGGTGTTGACCGATGATTTCGCACCCCCCGGCGGTTTGTTGAAAAGCAAGAAGCGTTAGTCTTCAGTCGCCTCCGCCTCCGGCAGGCGTAGGCGGGAGATAAATGCTCCATCAGTTCCGTCCTTCATGGGTGTCAAGGTGCGAGAATTCTCCTGCCGGAAGTCGCGATGCTTGTGCAGGAACGCCGCAATGACCTCTTCGTTTTCCTCTGGCTCAATGCTGCACGTGCTGTACACCAGCACGCCGCCGTGCTTGAGCAAGGGCGCGGCGCGTTTGAGCAAGTCCAACTGAGCGCGAGCCAGCGTGGGTAGCTCGCGGGCATTGAGACGCCAGCGCACGTCTACACGCCGTCGCATCACGCCGGTGTTGGAACAGGGCGCATCGATCAAGATCCGGTCAAACGGCCCGGCGTTTTTGAGATCAATTTGTGCCAGTGCCTTGGGCTGAATGCAGGTGATACCTAGGCGTTCGGCATTTTCGCGTAGGCGATCTAGTCGGCTCTCATCAATATCAATGGCCAGCACGGCGCCGTCATCCTGCATGCGCTGGGCGATGGCGGTGGTCTTGCCGCCTGGCGCGGCGCATAGATCGAGAATGTTTTCCCCCGGGCGCGGATCGAGTTCTTGCACGGAAGCCAGTGTGCTGGGATCTTGAATGTAAAATCGGCCCTCGGCAAAACTGGCCAGTGCCGCGGGTGATCCATCCGCCTCAATACGGTACATCAAACCGTGGCTCAGCCACGGGAGATCGCAGGGAGTGAACGAAACTTTTTCCTGCGACCACTGCGTCTCAAGCTCCTCGGCCGTGGCGCGCAGGGTATTGCGTCGTGCGTAAATGGGGGCGGGCTGGTTGTTCCATTCCAGTAGGGCATCGGTGTCATCCGGCCAACGATGTTGCCAGCGGTGCACGAGCCATTGCGGATGGGAATGGCCGACCGCCGGCTGGCGTTGGCGCAGCTCCGCAAGGCGCTCGAGCCACTGGGGCTTTTCCCGCAGGGCATTGCGGAGGACGGCATTGATGAAGCCGGCCTGATTGCCGAGATCATGCCGCCGGGCGAGTTTAACGGTTTCATTTACTGCGGCATGATCCGGCACGCGATCGAGCTGGAAAATCTGGTATAAACCGAGGCGCAAAAGGATCTGCGCCAGCGGTTGCTGGCGGCGGCCATCGGTTTTTTGATCCACCAACCAATCCAGCCAGGCCCGATGGCGAATGACGCCCAGCACGAGTTCCTGGCACAGTCCGCGGTCCGGCCCGCTCAATTGTGGCAAAGTCTCCGCCAGAAGCGTTTCGGCGGGAATAGGTTCTCGCTCCCATTCTCGCAATAATCGGGCGGCGATTTCTCTTGGTTTTTGCCTCGGCACGCGCGTATTATCGACTCACACGCAGTTCCACGCGAGCCCTTTCGCGGGGCGGAGCATTGTCACAGGTATGAAAGAAGAATTTGAGAAATTGGCGGCCAGCGGAAAGATACGCGCCGCCGATGTGGATACCCTCGTTCAATTGGCCACCGAGGGTTTTTGTATGCACAAAAGTTGGGGCTTCGGTCAGATCAAAACCGTGGACGTGGTGCTCGGCAAAATGTCCGTGGATTTCGACGGCCGCCCCGGTCACGCTATTGACCTCGCCTTCGCTCCGAAAATCCTCGCCCCTATCGCCAAGGACCATATCGAAGCTCGCAAGGCTACGGACATGGATGGCCTGAAAGAGATGGCGGCGCTGCATCACGATGAAGTGATTAAAGTGATCGTGGACAGCTACGGCAACCTCGCAACCACGGACAAGGTGAAAGACGTGCTCGTGCCCGACGTGGTGGAGGCGGATGACTACAAGAAATGGTGGGAGACCGCGCGCCGCGAAATGAAAAAAGGCGGCCACTTTCAGGTGCCCACCAAAAAGACCGAGGCCATCGGGTATCAGTCCGAGGACATTCCGTTGCAGGAACGACTGCTGAGAGACTTCACCAGCGCCCGCGGATTGAAAGCGCGTTTGCCCATCGCCGTGGATTTAGGCAAGAGCGCCGGTGATTTGGACGACAAGGCGGCAACGGCAGATGTGACCCTGACCAAGCTGAACGAGGAAATAAACAGCCACGCCCGCACCCAGCCCGCACTCGCATTGGAGGCTGTCATGGTGCGTGATGATCTGGCCCAAGCACTGGGCGCTGAAGTGACCGAAGGCTCTCCGGCTGAATCCGCCGTGTGGGCCGGCGAGCCGAAGTTGTCGGAAATCATCCCCGCCATGCCGGTGGCCCGCCAACATCGGGCATTGGAATCTTATCAAGGCACTACAGAAAATTGGCCGCAGGATTTCCTGAATCTCATTACCCAAGTGCCTGCCCGCTTGGTGGGCGATTGCGTCACGCTGCTGTCCGAAGGCGGTCACAAGGATGAGTTCAAGGAAGAATTAAATTCCCTCATCAATCATCACGGCGCCACGGGCGAATTGCTCCTGTGGCTGGCTAAGGACAAGAGCGGGGATTACGCCGCGCTGCTTACGCCGGAGGCGTTTGGCGCGATGCTCTCGGCGATTGAGCGGGAGACCAGCGATGAAAAACGCGCCAGCAAACTGCGTGATTTCCTCCTGACTGATGCCAAGTTTTTCGACCTCATCACCAGCGGCGTGGATGTCGAGGTGGTGAAAGATGTCGTTCGCGCGATCCAGATGTCCACCTGCTTTGAGGGTATGGACAAGCGCTCAGTACTCGGCAAAATCGTCAAAGCCCATCCCGAGATCCAGTCGTTCATCACCCATGGCGACAAGGACAAGGAAGAGAAGAAATCAGTCGATTCCTCGCTCATTGTTTCGTGGGATAGCCTCGAGCGGAAGAAGAATGATCTGGAGGAACTCATGCAAAAACGCATTCCGGCCAACTCGAAGGAAATCGAAATCGCCCGCGAGTACGGTGATTTACGTGAGAATGCCGAGTTTAAGGCCGCTAAGGAACAACAGAAGGTACTCATGGCCCTGCAGGCGGAGTGGGAAAGCGATATTGATCGCGCGCGCGGCATCAACTATGCAGACGCCGATATCAGCACGGCCAACGTGGGCACGCGCGTGACCGTCACCAACCTGACGAACAATGAGCGCGAGGAATACTCCCTCATGGGCGCGTGGGACGGCGACCCTGACAACAACCGCATCAGTTACCTCACTCCGCTGGGCCAGGCCATCTTCGGCAGCGAACCCGGCGCGGAAGTGGAGGTGCAGCTGGGCGACGAGACCCGCCGGATGCGCGTGGATTCCATCGCGCCGCTGGCTTCCTGACCTCAGACTATGCGCACGGTCAAGGTACCGCTGGCGGACCGCTCTTACCCGATTCGTATCGGGAGCGGATTGCTCGCGGACCTCGGTGCCCAATGCGCGCGACTCAAGCTCGGCCGCCGTTGCGCGGTGATTTCCGATGCCGCGGTGGCCCGGCGTTATCGCAAGCCGGCGCTGGCCTCGCTCAAGGCCGCCGGCTTTGAGCCTATCTTCATTTCCCAATCGGCCGGCGAACAGGCCAAGACCCTTAAGAATGTGCAGGCCTGTTACGATCAACTGGCCAAACATCGGCTGGAGCGCGGCTCGTTTGTCGTCGCGTTGGGCGGTGGCGTGGTCGGCGATCTTGGCGGGTTTGTGGCCGCCACCTATTTGCGCGGGATTGATTTTGTGCAGGTGCCCACCACGCTGTTGGCGCAGGTGGATAGCTCGGTGGGCGGTAAGGTGGGCGTGAACCTGCCGGCGGGGAAGAATCTCGTCGGCGCGTTTTACCAGCCCAAGCTGGTGTTGTGTGATCTGGAAACGCTCGGTACTTTGCCTGCGCGCGAGTTCCGCGCCGGTCTGGCGGAGGTGATCAAGTACGGCATTATTTATGATGCCAAACTGTTCCGCAGATTGGAGCGCGATTTGCCCAAGCTGTTGGTGCAGGATCCGGCCACGCTCAGCACGGTGATTGCCCGATGCTGTCAGATCAAGGCCGAGGTGGTGGGGAAGGATGAAAAAGAGGCCGGTTTGCGCGCGATCCTTAACTTCGGCCACACTATCGGACACGGTCTGGAAGCGATTTCGCAGTACGGCAAATATCTGCATGGCGAAGCCATCAGCATCGGCCAAGTGGCGGCGGCCAAGGTTTCCAGTGAATTGACCGGCTTGCCGGCCGCGGCCGTGGACCGGATCGCGGCCATTTTTGCGGCGACCGGTCTTCCAACCGAGGTGAAACTCAACGCCACCCAAACCAAGCGCTTGTTTGCC
The DNA here is from genome assembly GCA_913042895.1 of uncultured Verrucomicrobiales bacterium. GTDB lineage: Bacteria > Verrucomicrobiota > Verrucomicrobiia > Limisphaerales > UBA1100 > UBA1100. Next base: position 15,885 of record CAJWMQ010000008.1, read on the forward strand.
GCGATGAAGTTGGACAAAAAAGTGAGCGGCGGCGAAATCAAGTTTGTGCTCGCCGAATCGATCGGTCGCGTGAAAATCGGCCAATCCGTGCCGGACGCCGCCGTGCGTCGCGCGCTCAGAAAATCCTAGCATGGCCGTCAGCGAAACCATTGTCCGCGAGTATTTTGAGCTGCACGATTTTTTCGTGCGCCAAAACCGCAAACACATCGCGCCCAAACGCGAGGATGATGAGATCGATTTTTACGTGCACAACCCCAACGGCCCAACTGATGGCGGAGAGGTGCCGTTCGTGCTGGAGAACGCAAGCGATCTCGAGACGCTCACGCGTGCGGTGGTGGTAGTCAAGGCATGGCATACGGAGGTGTTTACCCAGGCCGTGCTGGCGCATGCGCCGGAGATGTTTCGCTTTGCGGGGCCGGAAACGTTTGCCCGCGCGACCAATGCCTTTGGCGGGCCGGGTCCGCTCACGAAAATTCTCGTGATCCCCGCGCTCCCCACCAGCGGCGAAGCGCGCCAGCAGAGCATAGATCTGCTCCACAGCAAGGGCATCGATGCGGTCATCCCGTTCCGCACAATGTTGTCCGACCTGATCGAGCACATTGAGGTGAACCGAAATTATCAGAAAAGCGACCTTCTGCAGGTGATCCGCATTTTGAAAAACTACGATCTCTTTGCGCCGCCACAGTTGGAGCTCTTTGACTTGCCCAAGCCCAAGCGCAAAGCCAAGGTCTGACCGCCATGCTCCTCGTCATCGACAACTACGATTCGTTTACGTTTAACCTCGTGCAATATCTCGGCGAGGAAAACGTGGATATGCAGGTGCATCGCAATGACGAAATCACGATCGATCAAGTGGAGGCTCTGCAACCCGAGCGCATCCTCATCTCGCCTGGCCCCTGCACGCCGCGCGAGGCGGGTTTGTCCAATGAGATCATCCAGACCTTCGGCCCGAAGCTGCCGTTGATGGGCGTATGCCTCGGGCACCAGTGCATTGCGCATTCGTTCGGCGCGGAGGTGGTGGTGAACGACGTGATGATGCACGGCAAGACCTCGCCGATTACCCATGACGGCAAGGATTTATTCGAAGGCATCCCGAGCCCGTTTACCGCCACGCGATATCATTCACTCGTGGTAAAGCGCGACACTGTGCCGGATTGTTTGGAGATCACCTCCGAAACGGAGTCGGGCGAGATCATGGGCCTGCGCCACAAGGAACACCCCATCTGGGGAGTGCAGTTCCATCCCGAAAGCATCCTGACCGATCATGGCCGGGTGCTCTTGCGGAATTTTCTGAAGCTGGGTTAAAGTCGGGCAAAGGGACAGAGCGAATGAATCTTTGTCCCTCTGTGCCTTCTGCCACTGCCCCTTATCAAACTACTGCCGAGCGGCGGCGATAATGCCCATCAGTTTCACGGGCTTACCGTCCTGCCGTTTGCTTTCGTCGGCCGCCTCCATAAATGCGAAAAGCTCGATGGTTTCCTGAGGATCCACGGGCACTTTGCCGGTTTGAAACATCCGCACGGCCTCCACGACCAGCGGGGCGTAGCCGTCGTATTTGCCGACCTCGCCCTCGCCCAGGGTGCCCTTGGCGTGGCCGCCGTAGCCTTTGCCTTCGCGGAAAATGCCGGTGCGGCCGCCTTTCCATTTACCGATCACCTCGATCTTGCCATCGCCCGTGGTGCGGCGTTCCACCGTCTCGCAGCCGGGGCCCATCACCGTGAAGAGTGATTCGCAGCCGTGCACGCCGTACCAGAAGAGATCCGGATGCCGCACCTCAATGGACGCGGGGCTGAACGTTTCGGCGTGCATGATCTTGCCCAGCGCGCCGGCCCGTGCGGCCTGCGTGGTTTTGCCGTAACGCAGCGAGGAGGAGCTGAAGATGGGCACGCCCTTTTTCTTGGCGTAATCAAAAATGAACAGCACATCCGCGAGCGAGCCGGCCATCGGTTTGTCGATGTACAACGGTAGCCCGGCATCGATCACCGGAATGGCCTGCCGCACCTTGGGCCGGCCATCGACGCTCTCGAGCATGATGGCGTCCACATTTTTACAAAGTTCCGCAATGGTCGGGTAGAGCTTCACGCCGTATTGCTGGGTGAGCGTGTCGGTAAACTTATCAATGCGTCCAGAGCTGGAGGGGATATCCGGACTGCCACCGCGAAAGGCGGCCGTGACCCGGGCATTGGCCAGGGGTCCCTCGGCTTTGGGATCGTTAATGATCTTGGTGAAGGCGGTGACGTGGGAGGTATCTAGTCCGATCAGGCCAATGCGGATTTCCTTGGCGGCGGCCATGGCCACCAAGGCAAACGTGAGGACGAAGGAAAGTTGGCGTGTCATGCCCCAAGGCTACCGCCACGGGGAGGGTTGTAAACGGGAAAACGAGGCGATTAGGCCTCGGTGGTGACTTCGGCGAAGTCGAGGCCGTGGCGTTTGCAGTATTCGCTGAGGGCTTTTTCGTTTTCGATCAACACCGTGCGCACCACGGCGGATTCATCGGCAAATCCGATATCGGCCACGTGATCAGGAATGAGGTGCGTTTGATTATGCGCGTAGGCGAGGGCGAACGCGGCCTCGGCGATCACGAAATAGGGAATTTCCTGATCGGCGCCTTCGGCGTAGTCCTCGATCACATCGGCCAACAGCTCGAGTTGATCGACGAGGTGCGGATACTTGGGGGCGTGAATCTCGGCGAACTCCAGCTTCAACTGCGGCAGCCGATGATGCACGCCCTGCAAAATGGCAGGGGTGACCTTGGCGGCATTGTGATGAACGAAGTCTGCGATCTCGGACATCAGCCGAGTCTAACAGGTCAAGCTGCAGAATCAAGCTCGGCGGCGGACGATCAGACTGTTTGTATATCCATTTGCGGGAGCGAGTTGAGAAAATGCTCCCCGTAACGCTTGGTGAGTACGCGGTTGTCCAGCACGGCCACGATACCGCTGTCATTGCCTGTCCGGATGAGGCGGCCGACGCCTTGGCGAAATTTCAAAATCGCCTCGGGCAGATTAAATTCCATGAACGCGTTCCCGCCGCGGGCCTCGATGGATTCCACGCGGGCCTCGATGAGCGGATGATCCGGCACGGCAAACGGCAGGCGCGTGAGGATCACATTACTGAGCGCTTCGCCCGGCACATCCACGCCCTGCCAAAAGCTGTCCAGACCGAACAGCACGGAGTCCGTATCGCGCTTGAATTCTTCCAGCATCGCCGCGCGCGGAGTGCCCGTGCCCTGCACCAGCGTGCGAATGCCGAGGTCGTCAAACACCGGCTCTAGTTCGGCGGCCACGTCGCGCATGAGTTTACCGTTGGTGAATAGCACGAACGCTTTACCGTGGGTCATGCGTACAAAATGCTCAATCCAATGCACCAGAGAGTCGCCGTACTCGTCATCGCGCGGATCCGGCATGCGGCCTGCCACGTAGAGTTTCACTTGTTGCTGGTAATCAAACGGCGAACCCAACTGCGCGCGGCGCGCGGTCTCGGCGCCGACTTGTTTCATAAAATATTCCAGACCGGGACACAGCGCCTTTTGTTCGGGCGGCAGATCGCTGCGTTCGGGATCAGCAATGGACAGCGTGGCGCTGGTGCAAACCACCGGCACACCGCGGCCAAACAGATGACGGCGCAGGAATTCTGCCGTATCAATCGGCGCGGCATTGAGTGCGAGGCTTTGGCCCTGGTGGCCGGTGCGTTCAACCCAGTACACGTGTTTTTCGGCCGATTGCCCGATGAACGTGGAGACGGCCTCGCGGATCTCGCCGATGCGTCGATTGCATTCGATCAATTCAGCTGTGGATTCCTCATCCTCGCTGGCTTCAATCAGGTCGCCAAGCGATTCACGCACACGCTGGAGCGGCAGCGACACGGTGTCGTCAACTAGCTCGGCCTCGCGAATACGCAGTTCATTCCAGTCGCGCTGGCGGCGCGGCGACTTTTCGTATACGGCATTGCACGCTGTTTCGACATCGTCAAACAACTTATCGGCTTCGTCAATCGCATCGGCCACCTGCCGCACCGTGGCTCCTTTGCGCAGGGTGGAGAGCAGGCCTTTTTCCGTGCGCGGATTCCACAGGCGCTGCAGGTTAAACCGGATTTGGCCGCTGGATACGTTGAGGCCGATGTGGCGTGAGGCCACGCGGTCGAGGTGCTGGGCCTCGTCGAAAATGGCAAAATCGTTCCGAAAGATCAGACCTTCGCCGGGATCTTCCTCCTCGTCCATGCACCCTGCCAGACCGAGGGTGAGGTTGGAAAAAAAGAGCGCGTGATTCAGTACCAAGACATCGGCGGCCATGAAACGCCGGCGTGCTTTCTGAAAAAAACACTCGCCATGCAACGAAGCCGACTCGCTCCCGCGACCGCATAATTTCGGAGAACACAAGCCGCGCTCGGACGCCACGGCCTCCCACACCTTGGGGTCGGGTTCGACGTCGAAGTCGGACAGGCTGCCATCGGCCGTTTCCTTGGCCCATGCTTCCACGCGTTTTAGCTCGGTAATTTCCGGTGAGGTAAACAGCCCGTCGGCCCGTTGCAGTGCACGCGCCAGCCGTCTGGTGCACAGGTAATTGCCGCGGCCTTTGAGCAGGGTGTACGTGAAATCCACTGGCAAAATGCGCTGCAACATCGGCAGATCCTTTTCCGCCAGCTGTTCCTGCAGGTTGATGGTGTGCGTGCAAATGAGCGCCTTGCGATGATGCGCCTGGCCGAACAGGATTGCGGGAATGAGATAGGCGAGGCTCTTGCCCACGCCGGTGCCGGCCTCGACCACGCAGTTTTTTCCCGCCTCCAACGCCCGGATAACGCCGGTGGCCATGGCCTGCTGGGGTTGGCGGTATTCAAAATTACTGGCCTGCGAGAGGAGGCCGTCCGGCCCGAACAGTTCCCCCACCTGCGCCTCCAAGCTGGGCACCTCGGCCATGGCCGCGGATTCCAGATTGGAATCGGCGGGCTGATAATCGGTGGGCAGGATCATTGCGCCGGGTTGCGCTCCACTACTTCCTGTTGTGCGCGATTCTTGACGATCTGGTTGGCGGGCAGGACGCCACGCCAGTTGGTGTTCGGGTACACCACGCTGTCGCGGCCGATGATACTGCCGGGGTTGAGTACGCTGTTGCAGCCGAGCTCCGCACGGTCGCCAATCAAGGCGCCGAACTTGCGCAGGCCCGTGTCGTGCGCGTCCTCAGCGTGTCCTACGGTCACATTGCCCGGTACGGATTTGAGATTAGAGAGTACCACGCCGGCGCCCAGATGCGCGTGGTGGCCAAGGATGGAATCGCCCACGTAATTAAAATGCGGCATCTGGCAGTCGTTGAAGAGCAGGCTGTTTTTTAACTCGCTCGAATTGCCGATCACACAGCTGTCGCCCACGATCACATTGGCGCGCACATACGCGCCGTGGCGGATTTGACAGTTCCGGCCGATGATCGCCGGGCCCTCGATGTACGCGCCGGGCTCCACCACGGTGCCTTCCCCAAGAAACACGTTGTCTCCGATCACTGCGTGAGGCGACACACTGGCGTGATTGGCCGGTTGCAGTTCGGCGGCGAGATATTCAGCGAGGCGCGGCAAGGCCTCCCAGGCTGGCGCTTCGGCGTCAAACATCGCCGCGTGCTCCGTCTGGCTGAGATCGAACAGTTCCGCCGGCGTGAACATCATCCGAGCCTAGGCGAAGGGCCTCGGGCCGGAAACGTTTTTCCGTTCACAACTGTAGCGTTGAAAAAACCCTGTTTTTGCTTATGCTCCCCGCGATGGATTTGACGCGCACAGCATTCGGCGTGTGGGGCGGTGGCCGCTACATGCACTTTGGTGAAAAGCTGGAGGAAGAGCGGTTTCTCGCGCTCATCAACCGTTCCTATGATCAAGGCGTGCGCACGTTTATGACGGCCGACGTGTACGGCCAGGGCGCGGCCGACGAAATGCTCGGACGTGGCCTCGCTGGCAAGGATCGCGACAGCTACTGCCTCGTAGGCGCGGTAGGGCATGATTTTTACGAGGGCGAACGCGCAGGCGCCCGTGGATTTCCGCGTTTTACCGATGCCAGCCTGCGCGGACCCGAGAGCTACGCCGATTACCTGCGCGCGGCCACCGAGAAAAGCCTCTCGCGCTGCGGCACTGAGAAATTTGACCTGCTGCTTCTACATAATCCGGATGTGACTGGGTACACCCACGAAGCAGTGTGGGAAGGCATGGCGGCCTTGAAGGACGCCGGCCTCACCGATCGCATCGGCATCGCGCCCGGCCCGGCCAATGGGTTTACGTTGGATATGTTGGCGTGCATGGAAAAATTCGCCGACCAAATCGATTGGGCCATGGTGATTCTGAATCCGCTCGAGCCGTGGCCCGGCGGATTGCTTCTGCCGGCGGCAGAAAAATTTGGCATCAAGGTAATCACGCGCGTGGTGGATTATGGTGGATTATTCCATGGCGACGTGCGCCCCGGCCACGCTTTTGCCGAGGGCGATCACCGCGTGTACCGTCCCGCCGGCTGGGTGGAGGTCGGGAATGAAAAGATGGAGCGCATGCGCGCGATTGCCGAGGAACACGGCCTGTCGCTGCTGCAGTTGGCCTGCCTGTGGAATCTCGCGCATCCGGCCGTGGAGAGCGTGATCCCCACCTTGATTCAGGAAGCAGGCGACGACGCGAAGACCATTGAGGCCAAGCTGGATGATTTGGCCGCGCTGCCGGCCATTACGCTCACCGACGAGCAACGCGATTTCATCACCGACATCGGCAATAACAAGGGCTGTATGGACCTGAAAGGGGCCAATCCGAATTTCGATGGCCCGGAGCCGTTGCCGGACCGCTGGGGCTTGCAGCCCGGGCACAAGGAGGTTGGAGACCGCTGGGGCATCGTGCCCGAGCGCGACTTGGTTTGCACCATGTAACACGCATCGCGCGCCGCGGTGTGTTTGGTTTGCTGTTGCTGGCTCTGCTGGCGGCGGTGGGCTGTAAATCTGCGGCGGGACATACGGTCAACGCCGTGGGGCGTTTTGCCGTAGGCACGCTTACGTCCGGCGGCAACCCCATCGCCGGCGCCCAGAGTGCAGCCCTCGGCACCGCGCTCGATGTGGCGCGCGATCCCAAGGGTGAACAGTTCGAGGATCAACGCCCGAAGATCGTGACCGTCTATTCCGAAAATCGCGGCGTGCAAAAGGTCATTCCGTGGAAGGAAAATCTCACCGTCTATTCCGCCCGCCGCGCCGCCCGCCTGACCGGCCCGGTCGGCCAATGCCTCATCGAACGCGGCGACGAGACCGTGGAGGCCAATTTCAAAACCGTCCTCGAACGCGGCGATGTGCTGCGCTTTCAGCGATGAAACACCTCGCTCTCATCGTACTGGGCGCGCTGTGTGGCTGCACCACTGTGGCCAAGAAAACGATCCAAGCTACCGGCACCGTAGCCGAGACCACGCTCAAGGTAACCGGGCAAGTCACCAAAACAGCCGTCAACACCACGCTTGATGTCGCCAGCTCGGCGTTTAAGAAAGGGGCGGTGACCGTGATCGACACTGGTACCGGCGTCAGCCGCAAGGTACCGTGGGAAGAGGGTCTGCGCGTGTCCAAGCTGAACACCACCGGTCGCGCCGTGGAAATAGTCCGTGGCGCCCGAAAGATAAAAGCCACCACCACTACCGTCCTGCGCGCCGGCGATGTGGTGCGGTTGAACTAGGCCATGAACGAAAAATACATCGCCGCTAAGGAACGTATTGCCGCCAAGCGCGCGGGGCAACCGCGGCCGGCCGAACGCTCCGGCGAACGCCTGCCGCCGGGGCAGCGCGAGGTCGATAATTTTCCCGTGCTCGATATGGGCGTCCATCCCGAAGTGCCGCGTGCGCAATGGAGCCTGAAGATTCACGGTCTGGTGGAGAATCCGATCACGCTCGATTGGGAGCAGTTCATGGCGCTGGAGCAGTTTCAGGACACCAGCGATTTTCACTGCGTCACCACCTGGAGCCAGTTCGATATGGATTGGGAAGGGGTGTCGATGCTCACGTTGATTGACCTCGTGCAGCCAAAGCCCGAGGCGCGCCATGTGTTTTACAAGAGCTACGACGGCTATTCCACCAACACCACGCTGGACGCCGTGCTGGATGACGACACGCTGGTGGCCCACACATGGAACGGAGCGCCAATTACCGTGGAGCACGGCGGCCCCGCGCGTGTGATCATCCCCAAACTCTACGCCTGGAAAGGCGCCAAGTGGATTAACGAAATCACCTTTCTCGACCGCGACATCCTCGGCTTCTGGGAAGTCCGCGGCTACTCCAACACCGCCGACCCTTGGCGGGATGATCGTTATTCGTAACCAACAGCCGGCGAATTTGCTTCAACCCCGACGCACTCACAGGCGCGCACCTGGCCATCCAACGCCGGTTATGAAGTGTTCTAATGGAAATCGTTAGTTAGGAGGGTTGGGGAAAAAGTGTAAAAAAAGGCCGATGATACAAAAATACCACCTTAAAACCCCCTAAAAACTAGCGTTTCCGTGTAAAACTCCAAATGTTAATAACCTGAGAATAAACGTAAATTACTCGTATTTCCACTTCATGACCCATGGGTCATGCGTGGCGTTTTGGAGGGCTTTGAGCTTGGTTTTGTACTCTTCCAGTACCTTGGCGTATTTTTCGTCGCCCGCCAGATTCACGCCCTCATTTGGATCGGTGCTGATGTCGAACAGTTCAAACTGCGGCCGCTGGATGTACTCGCGTACGGTTTTTTTGCCGTAAGGCGCAGTGGGACCTTTCTTCCATTGCGCCTGCCAGCTGGGCGCCGCCCACAGGTCACTGGCGAAGGGGTACGGCAGTGGGTGGGCGATGTTCCAAATGAGCTTGTACTTGCGGTCGCGCACGACGCGCATGGGGTAGTACATTTGAATTTCGTGGAAAGTGTGGCTGGCGCCGATTTGATCCCAGCCTTCCGGATTTTTCTCGGCGAGAATAGGCATGAACGAGCGGCCGTGAAATTTGTACGAACCTTTCTTCGTGCCCCGGCCGGCGGCCATGGTGGCCAGTTCGGGTTTGGCGGCCTGAGTCTCGGCGTCGTAACCGCCGGCGAAGTCCAGCAGCGTGGGGGTGATGTCCACGAACGAAAGCATGGCGTTGTTCGTGTTGCCGCGTTCTTTTTGATACGGGTTACGCACGATGAACGGCACACGCAGGCCGCCTTCGTACACTGTGGTTTTGCCGCCTGCAAAGGCCATGCCGTGATCGCTGGTAAAGAGAATCAGCGTGTTCTCCCACTTGCCGTTTTTCTTGAGGATCTCCATCAACCGGCCGAGCCCTTGGTCCACGCGCGAGGTGCTCTGGTAATACTGCGCGAGTTCGGCGCGCGTCTCCGGTGTGTCTGGCAGGAACGGCGGCACGGTTACTTTGGCTGGATCGTAGAACACCTCCTGCACACCGGGGTACGCGCCTTTGTTGGGCTTGTTGCCAAACCGGTCGGGTTGATGCTCCAGCTCATTGGCGCGCCCGCCGCCGCGGTGTGGGTCGCTGGTGGCGTAGTAGAGAAAGAACGGCTTGTCTGAGTCGACCTTGATGAACTCCTCACAGTTGTTGGCCATCTCTACCGTGCTGCGGCTGTTGCCGGGGATTTTCGTTTCAAAATAATAAACGTCCTCCGGCCCGTTATGATGCTTGCCAATGCGCGCCGTGCGATACCCGGCCTTGGCCAACAACACCGGCAGTGTTTTCACCCACGGAAAACTACCGAACTTATGGTAGCTGTGCAGATGCCCGTAATGGCCGTTGCGATGATTGTGCAGGCCGGAAAGCACCACGCTGCGGCTGGCGCTGCAACTAGCTGTGGTGGCAAAGGCATAGCGGAAGAGTGTGCCGTCGGCCGCCAGCCGGTCAAGATTCGGCGTCACCGCCGTCATGTCCCCATAGCACCCCATCGTGGGGCTGAGATCATCGGCGATGACCACCACGATATTCTTCTCCGCCGCCCAACCGACCAGCGCCCAAAGTGCTGCCGTCATCAATCCGAGTCGTTTTCCCAAAAGCATCAAGAGACAATTTTCCGTAAAATGAAATGCGCGTGGGGCAAACGTGCCTCAAAAAGAGGCTGAACGCAAGGGAAGCCGGTGTTGCGTGCTCGGTGGGCGTCACTTTTTCAGAAACGCCAGCAGATCGGCCAGCTCCTGCTGGGTCATCGTTTTCTCGAGCTGATCGGGCATGAGGGAGATGGCGGAGGCGCGGACGGATTTGATCGTCTTGCGGGGGATGGTTTTGGTGAAGCCGAGGGGCAACTTAAGGGTGAGTTGCTCGGGCGTATCCGCGGCGAGGAGGCCGGCGAAGGTTTCATCATCCTGTGTGTCCACTTCGTACATTGTGTATTGGCCGTAGACTTCTTTGTTCGGCACGATGATGTGCAGCAGCAGAGCTTCGGCGGGTTGATTGCGCAGACCCGTGAGGTCCGGCCCCACGGCGTGGCCTTGGTCGCCGTGGGTGTGGCAGGTGGCGCAGGCACGGGTGAATATCTTGGCGCCGTAGGCGGCGTTGCTCTTCATTTTCAAGACGGCCTTGGTGGCTTCAAAGGCTTTCATACGATCACCGCCGGCGTGTTGGGCAAAGAGTTTCTTGGCGCGGTCGCCAACCGTTTTGCTGCGCTCCAACACTTTGCGTCGAGCGGGCGTAATGGCATGGACAGGGATTGTGCCTTTTTCGAGGGCGTCCATGAGGGGCGGGTGGTGCAGGGTGCGGCTGGCTACCATGCTCAATACGGATTCCTGAACCGATGGATGGTAACTGGCCCACGCTTTTTGTTCGAGCATGATGGGGCTGACACGCGCATCATTCAAATTGCCCAGAGCTTGGACGGCAGCGGATTGGACATCGGGTGTGCGAAGGCCGATATCGGTTTGATCGTTGCGGGGTCTCAGCAAGCGGAGCAACGTATCTCCGGCAAAGCCGTAGTCTGTGTTGCCCATCAACTCGATGGCGGCCAAGCGGCGCGGCAACGAGATGCCGGCCACGACGGAATTCTGGGCTGAGCTCAGCGTTGATTTAATCGCAAAGTCAGCCACCACGTCCGCGGGCAGCTCATTGCGGTCATGCTTGGCCTTGGTTTCGGCTGGTGTGAGGTTGGATTGAAGCGGGATTAAGTTTCGAAGGGGATGTGCATCCGGGTATGTGGCGGTCAGCTTCACACCTTTCTTTTTGGCTCCGAGAATCAGTCCGTTGAGAAAAGCGACACGTTCCCAAACCGAAATATTGATGGGCTCCTTTCTGAATTTCGCTTGGGCCCTTTGCGTGCCGAGATTCCAAAAGAATATCATCTGGTCCGGCGTGCAGTCTTGCGCGACAATCTCACCCAATTCCTTTAGGGCCGTGATTAAACTGGGCCGGGCCGTGCCATCCACTCGATACGGCTGTGACCGGATGAAATCCATAATGGCCATGGAGGCCCCCTTGGAAAGCGCATTGTAAACGGCGGGGCGCATCCACTTATCGCGCGGGTTTTGCATGAGCGAATCTGCTAAAACATTGGCCTTACGAGAATGCTCCTGTTTGCCCAATTGCAACACCGCCAGAAATCGTTCGTTTGCGTCCTTCGACTTTGCTTGTTTCAATAAAACCTCTACTGGAGTTTCTGGAAACTTGCCCTGGCGGATGGCGAGATTTTGACGGGCGGCAGATTGGTGGGCGGCGGTGGGCTTGGGAGGGGCAGGGGTAGTCAGCTGGATGCGCCAAATGCGGCCGTGGTTAGTGCCGGCCTTGAAGGGGATTTGGCCGCGGATGGCTTCAGGCAGGTAGCGCGGATGGTCGATGTATTGGCGGACCATGTCGCAAATGTATAATGCGCCATCGGGGCCGACGGTGGCGTGTACGGGGCGAAACCATTGATCGGGCGAGGCAAGGAAATCCCTGCCGGGCGTGGGATGCGCGGCGGTGAAAGTAGCCCCGGCGGGGGTGAGCACTTGGCGTTGGATAAGGTTTTGCGCGGGTTCACAAATGAAGGCGTCGCGGCCGCGGATGACGATGCCGCTAGCGCTAGTGTACGTGCCGGCGTGTTGGCGGCTGATGAGGCTAGGGATGTAGCTGGCGGCGGTGGTGTCCGGGCTCAGAGGAAATACCTTAGCGGCGACGGGCACGACGTTCTCGACGGTGTCGGTAAAGGGATAATGCGCGTTGCCACTGAGCAACCCGGGAGCAACCACCACGTGCATGAGCGGATTGCGGTTGCTGGAAACAAAGCGGTTGCCGGCAGTATCAAAGCATTGGCCAAACTGGCCGACGCCTGCGAGCGGTTCATAAACAAATGTCTGTGGATGGAACCGTCCGTCCTGTCGCTTTGAAACCACCGCAGGGCGTTTGGGATGCAGTGGGCTGGTCACGCTCGCATCGGTGAGCCCGCTGGTGACATACACCCAGCCATCCGGCCCGAGTGTGGGGCTGGCGACGCGGAGTTGTTCGCTGCTGCTCTTGGTGCCGAACCCGGTCAGGACAATCTGCCTCACATCCGCGCGCCCATCGCCGTTAGTGTCCTTGAGATACCAAATATCCGGTGCGCACGTGACGAACACGCCACCCCTCCAAGGTAGGATGCCATTGGGAAAGGTGAAGTCCTCGGCAAAGGTCGTGCGCTTCTCATACCGCCCGTCCCCATCGGAATCCTCCAGTAACGCTATCCGCCCGAGCTTCGGAACCTCTTTGCCATCATCGAGCAGAAACGGGTAGCCCAGGCTTTCGACCACTAACATCCGTCCTTTGTGATCAAAACAAATCGCCACCGGATCGCGCAGCTGCGGTTCTGCCGCTGCGATCTCAATGGACGCGCTCTTTTCGATCTGAAACAACTTCAACGCCTGCGCCACGGTCGGCGGCCCCTCGGCGGCCCACACGCCAAAGCTTAGCGAGAGAATCCAAACGCAAAGACAACGCATGATCGAATGGTATACAGTGTGCCCCCAAACGCAAGCATGCCGGGAGAGGCAAGTTCCCCCTCGGCCCTCCCATGACGCAAATTCTTTTCAGTGGCGCGGCTTCTGATTGCATGAGAGGCTTGCGAGGAGGGCGACTATGGCTAACATACACATGAAAGCATTGGTAAAACGCGAGGATGCGCCGGGGCTGTGGCTGGAGGAAGTGCCACGACCGGTCCCTCGGGCTCGCGATGTTTTGATTAAGATCGATCGCACCGGCATTTGCGGGACGGACCTGCACATATATAAGTGGGACGATTGGGCGCGCAAGACGGTGCCTTTTCCGTTGGTGGTGGGGCACGAGTTCGTGGGGGAGATTGTCGAGATCGGCGCGGATGTGAAGGATTTCAGCGTGGGCGAGATCGTCAGCGGCGAGGGGCATGTGGTCTGCGGGCATTGCCGCAACTGTATGGCTGGTCGGCGCCATTTGTGCAACGACACCGCCGGCATCGGGGTGACACGGCCCGGGGCGTTTGCCGAGTACATCGCGCTGCCGCAGACAAATGTGTGGGAGCATAAGCCGGACATCGATCGGGACTCGGCGTCAATTTTCGACCCCTTTGGCAACGCCACGCATTCAGCGCTGAGTTTTCCAGTGCTCGGTGAGGACGTACTGGTGACGGGCGCGGGACCGATTGGAATTATGTCAGCCGCCATTGTCCGCCACGCCGGTGCGCGTCACGTGGTGATTACCGACGTGAACGAATATCGGCTCGGCTTGGCTAAGGGCATGGGCGTGACTCGCGCGGTGAATGTTGCGCGTGAAAACCTCGCCGACGTCCAGAAGGAACTCGGCATGGACGAGGGCTTCGATGTGGGTCTCGAAATGAGCGGCAACCCGAGCGCGTTCAATGACATGCTCGAGAACATGTGCCATGGCGGCAAGATCGCGATGCTTGGCATTCCGGAAAAAGAGATGGCGATCGACTGGAACACGGTGGTGTTTAACATGCTGACCATCAAGGGAATTTACGGCCGCGAAATGTACGAGACATGGTATAAGATGACCGTGATGCTCGAGGGCGGCCTCGACATCGCGGCGGTGATCACTCACCGGTTTGGATTCGAGGAATTTGAAAAAGGCTTCGAGACAGCGCTGAGTGGTGAGAGTGGAAAAGTGATTTTGAAGTGGTAAAACCATAATGTACGGTGACTTAAAAACTTCATTGCAAATCGAGCTGGACGAAATCCGCGCAGCCGGTCTTTACAAAGGCGAGCGCGTCATCGACACGCCGCAGGCGGCGAGGGTGAACGTGGGTGAGCGATCGGTGCTTAATATGTGCGCGAATAATTATCTCGGGTTAGCGAGCCATCCGGAGGTGATCAATGCCGCGCGGGCAGCACTCGATGAATGGGGCTACGGCTTGGCGAGCGTACGGTTCATCTGCGGCACGCAAGCCATCCACAAACAGCTCGAGGATAAACTCAGCGACTTCCTTGCCATGGAGGACACGATCTTGTACACCTCTTGCTTCGACGCCAATGGGGGCCTCTTCGAGACGCTGCTTGGGTCGGACGATGCCGTCATTTCCGATGAGCTCAATCACGCCTCGATCATCGACGGCGTGCGCCTCTGCAAGGCCAAACGGTTTCGCTATAAGAACAACGACATGGCCGACCTCGCATCCCAACTCGAGGCGGCCAAGGGCGCGCGGCGCATTCTCATCGTCACCGACGGCGTGTTCTCGATGGACGGCTACCTCGCCAATCTCCCTGCCATCTGTGATCTTGCCGATGAGCACGGTGCGCTAGTGATGGTCGATGACTCACACGCCGTTGGCTTCATGGGCGCTCTTGGCCGCGGCACTCATGAACATCACGGTGTGATGGACCGTATTGACATCATTACCGGCACACTCGGTAAAGCACTCGGGGGCGCCAGTGGCGGTTACACCAGCGGACGCGCGGAGATCATCGAATATCTCCGTCAACGTTCGCGCCCGTACCTTTTTTCCAACACAGTCGCGCCCAGCATCGTCGCGGCCTCCATCAAGGCAATTGATTTGCTCGATGAATCCACCGAGCTGCGTGATCGCCTTGAGGCCAACACGAAATTTTTCCGCGACCAAATGGCCGGCAGCGGGTTTGATATTCCTCGGGGCACGCATCCTATCACGCCCATCATGCTCGGCGACGCTGCTCTTGCCAGTCGCTTCGCTGATGCCATGCTCGAGAAAGGCATCTTCGTCATTGGCTTTTCCTTCCCCGTCGTGCCTCAGGGAAAGGCACGCATCCGCACGCAAATATCCGCTGCCCACACGCGGGAAGATCTGGAATTTGCCATCGCCAAATTCGGCGAGGTGAAGACCGAACTCAGCCTTTGATGCAGTTGCCTGACACTGAGGAATCTGCAACAATCGTACCATGCCGGTTTTGAGACTTTTTGTTTTGTTGATGTTGTGTGTGGCTGGCCTGCGTGCCGCCGACTTGGAGCGCATCAAGTACAACCATCCCGGGCTCAAGGTAGACCTTGGCGTGGGGCTGTGGGCGTGGCCGATGCCGGTGGATTGGGATGGGGATGGGGATCTCGATTTGGTGGTCGATAGCCCGTGCAAGCCGTACAACGGGATTTGGTTTTTCGAGAATCCGGGCGGTAGTAAGACGCCGGTGTTCAAGTCAGGCAAACGGTTGTGCGGCTCAATGCGCAACATTCAGGTTAGTTGGGTGGACGGCAAACCGCGTTTTTTGATTCCCGGCAAGGAAGTGTCGGCCGATCTGCAGAAGCAGACGCGTGTGTATCCGGTTGATCGCGTGGAACGCCATCGGAAGATTCGCGCGAACCAATGGAAGTACGTGGATTACAACGGCGATGGCGTGCTCGACCTGCTGGCGGCCGTGGGCATTTGGGATGATTACGGCTGGGACAATGCCTACAACGCAGAGGGCGAATGGACCAACGGCCCGTTGCGCGGTTACCTCTATCTGATGCTCAACGAGGGTACGACCGCCGCACCGAAGTACGCCGTGCCGACCAAGGTGCAGGCGGCTGGCAAGCCAGTGGATGTGTATGGCCGGCCGTCGCCGAACTTTGCGGACTTCGATGGGGACGGCGATCTAGATCTGCTGTGCGGCGAGTTTGTGGACAGCTTCACGTATTTTGAAAACACCGGCACACGCAAGGCGCCCAAGTATTCCGCCGGCCGCAAGCTTACACACAACGGCAAAACGCTGACGATGGAGTTGGAAATGATCCTGCCCAGTGCGGTGGATTGGGATGACGACGGTGATATTGATTTGATTGTGGGCGATGAGGATGGCCGCGTGGCGTTAGTCGAACACACGGGCAAGGTTCGCGATGGGCTGCCGCAGTTTTTGCCGCCGGTATATTTTCAGCAGGAAGCTGATGAGGTGAAGTTCGGGGCGTTGTCCACGCCGGTGGGGTTTGACTGGGATGGCGACGGTGATGAGGACATAATTTGCGGCAACACCGCCGGCCACATTGCGTTCATCGAAAATCTTAGTGGTCCAAGAGTCGAACGCCCCAAATGGGCCGCGCCGCAGTTACTGGAGGCCGGTGGCCGGACACTACGCATCGTGGCTGGCCTGAACGGTTCCATTCAGGGTCCATGCGAACGCAAATGGGGCTACACCACGCAAACAGTGGCCGATTGGGATCACGATGGGCTACCGGATTTGATCGTCAATTCCATCCTCGGCAAGGTCGTGTGGTATCGCAACATCGGCCCGCGGCGCGCGCCCAAGCTGGCAGCCGCGGTGCCCGTGGAAGTGGAATGGCGCGACGTCCAGCCCTCGCTCAAGTGGGGCTGGATGCGGCCGCAAGGCAAAGGCCTACTCACCCAATGGCGTACCACCCCGGTGGCGATTGATTGGAATGAGGATGGCTTGACCGATCTGATCATGCTCGATCACGAAGGTTACCTCGCATACTTCCGCCGTGAACGACGCAATGGCCGAGAGGTGCTCGCCTCGCCTCGCCGGTTTTTTGAAACCCAAAAATCCGGTTACGTGCGCCTCAACACCCGAACCGCTGGTGGGAGTGGACGTCGTAAGCTTTGTGTGGTGGATTGGGATGGTGACGGAGCCTTAGACGTACTCGCCAATAGTCCTAACGCCGAACTCTGGAAAAATGTCGGATCCCATGAAGGCATGACGAGACTCGTTAACAAAGGAACACTCTTCGAACGCAATATTTCTAGCCATACCACCAGTCCTACCGTAGTGGATTGGAACGGTGACAACAGGCCTGACCTATTAGTAGGAGCTGAAGACGGGTTCTTATACTACGGACGGAATCCGCACACGCCGGATGGGCGCTAGGAATCTTTGTCGTCCTTTTTATCAACGTCCGAGTCCAAATCCATACTGAAGAGCTCCTTGTAGGCATCCACACCGGCAGCATCAAGTGGTTCGCCGCAGTTGTGACAGAACTGTGCTTCAAGCCGGTGACCTTCTGCGCCGCAGTTGATGCAACTCCGAGCAGTATTAATGTCGCGCTGATCCCCGCCGTGAACAGGTAGTTCTGTCCCACAAACATAGCATCGCCGTGCTCCGTAGGCATGACCCTTGGCATTACACTCAAGGCATTTTATTTCGGAGAGATTCTTCTGCGTGCCGGCTTCGGACATCTCCGTTGATACAATTCCGCCAATAGCTACGCCTAAAATACTGTAACCTAAAATCATTACCATAGCGGCAATGAATTGCCCTTGCGGTGTAATGGGGGAAATGTCGCCGTATCCTACAGTG
The DNA here is from genome assembly GCA_913042895.1 of uncultured Verrucomicrobiales bacterium. Taxonomy (GTDB): domain Bacteria; phylum Verrucomicrobiota; class Verrucomicrobiia; order Limisphaerales; family UBA1100; genus UBA1100. Next base: position 33,510 of record CAJWMQ010000008.1, read on the forward strand.
GTTAGTGTGACGATGGCCCAGTAAACCCCTTTTGGGATACTGTCAAATTGATCATTTAATGGTCGGTAAATCGCTTCATCGTCGGGGAGTAGTTTCGCTTCGCTTTCGTCACTTAACATTACCATTACTTCGATCTCATTTGCTTTCGTGACACGGGCATCTTTTGAATTAGGGTATTTACCAATCCAGATACGATCATCCACTTCAAGCTCTTGCCGATCCTCTACTTTCACCGGCTGTCCCTCGATTACAAACATGAGGGAGCCAAAAATAGTTACGAGAATTAGGATTGCTGTGAGAAAAACACTGATCTTCTTAGAGTTACGCTTCAGGGCTTCAGCAATTTTGTTTAGGCCGGTAACATAAGAGTTCATCCCTAAAATACGGAATACTCTTAAAACGCGGACAAAACGGATCATCAACATCACTTCGGCCCCTTGAAAAACCAGGCCGAGATAACTGGGCAGAATAGCCAATAGATCGATCACACCCCAAAAGCTTGTGGCGTACATGCGAGGGGATTTCACACACCAAAGGCGGACAAAATATTCTAGCGTGAACCCGATCGTGAAAGCCCATTCCAAGGTGTTCAACAGATCGCGCTGATTAGCGTGAATCCCAGGAATAGTCTCGATCATCGTGGCCCCAACGCTGAGTAGGATACAAATGATCAATAACACATCGAATTGCTTGCCCGCCGGGGTATCGGCTTCGAAGATTATTTCATGAACCCGCTTTTGCAGGTCAGTTGGCTCGTTCCCTCCTCCGGACATATCCTTCGGATTCATATAACCGAAACTCACCGAAAAAACAATGTGATTTGCTATGATACACGGGCAATGGCACAGTTTGGCGCATGCGTAGCGTACTGGTTTTGGCGTGGGCTTGGGGTGCAATGACGTTGTGGTCTGCGGCGCAAGACCGCCCCAACGTACTTTTCATCATGGCCGACGATCTGCGGTCAGAACTAGGTTGTATGGGGGCGAATCACGTCATCAGCCCAAACTTGGATGCGCTGGCTGCGTGCGGGAGGCTCTTCACGCGGGCGTATTGCCAGCAGGCGGTTTGCAACCCATCGCGCGCCTCGATGATGACCGGCCTGCGGCCGGATGCCTTGCGTATTTGGGATCTGCCCACGCATCTGCGCGATCGCCGACCGGAGGTCATCACTTTGCCGCAGCATTTTAAAAACCACGGCTACTTCACACAGGGCATCGGCAAGCTCTTCCACAATTGGCGGCAGGAAATTCAGGGAGACCCAAAGTCCTGGAGCGTGCCGCAAGTGATGCACTTTGCGCGGCACGGCGATGACAAGCCGGTATCGCCTGATCCCGGCCAATTGCCGCCCAACCTCAGCCGCAACCCCAAGTGCGACCGGCGCGCGGTGCCCGACAGCGCCTACTTTGACGGCCGCATTGCCGACCTCGCGATCGAGGCATTAGGACAGTTAAAAAAAAAGCAAAAACCATTCTTCCTCGGCGTGGGATTCTGGAAGCCGCATTTGCCGTTCAACGCGCCGAAGAAATACTGGGACCTTTACGATCCCGCAAAGCTGCCGCCGCTCGCCAATCTGCAACGCCCCACCAATGCGCCGGACATTGCCTTTCACGATGCCCGCGAAATGCTTCGATCTTTCGGCGGCAAACAACCGACACCCGCCCAACGCCACGAACTACGCCACGGTTACTATGCCGCCATCAGTTATATGGACGCCCAAATCGGCCGCGTGCTTGCCGAACTCGACCGTCTCGGCCTGCGGGAAAACACTATCATCGCCTTTGCCTCCGACCACGGCTTTCACCTTGGTGAACACGGGCTCTGGGCCAAGACCTCCTGCTTCGAGTGGGACGCCGGCGTGCCCATGATCATTGCTACGCCCAAGCAAAACCATCCCGGCCAATCCACCGCCGCCCTTGCTGAATTGCTCGACCTCTATCCGACTCTCACCGAACTCGCCGATTTGCCCGAACCTAAGCATCTCGAGGGCAAAAGCCTCGTCCCCGTCCTGCGCAATCCTAAGGCCACCATCAAGGCCGCTGCCTATACTCAACACCCGCGCCCGGCCTATTTCAAAGGGGAACCTGAGGCCATGGGGTACTCCATGCGCACTGGCACCGCCCGCTACACCGAATGGCGTAATTGGAAAACCGGCCGGCTCTTGGCCCGCGAACTCTACGATCACGCAGTCGACCCCGGCGAAAACTACAATGTCGCCGCCAAAAACCCCAAACGCACCCACACCCTCGCCGAACAACTCCGGCGTCAATTCCCCGTGCGGACGCATGAGTAGACATGCAAACCCTCCCCGCCACCGATATTCTCGTTCTGATCCTCTACCTCGCCGCGGTGGTGGGGTTGGGATGCTGGCTGTCGCGACGGAATCGGACGACGAACGATTTCATGGCGGCCGGCGGCACGTTGCCCGGTTGGGCGGTGGGGCTCTCGATCTTTGGCACGTACCTGTCCAGCAACACCTTTATTGGCGTGCCGGGCAAGGCCTATGACGGAAACTGGAACGGGTTTGTGTTCAGCCTGTCGTTGCCCTTGGCGGCGTGGGTGGCAGTGAAATGGTTCGTGCCGTTTTACCGGCGCACGGGAGAGATCTCTGCCTATCATCATTTGGAAAAACGGTTTGGACCCTGGGCGCGCACCTATGCCTTGGGGTGTTATTTGCTCACGCAACTGGCGCGGGTGGGCACGATCCTGTTTGGTGTCTCGCTGGGATTGAGCGCGCTCACGGGTTGGAGTGTGCCGGTGATCATTGTTGCTGGCGGCATTGCAGTGACGGTCTATACGTTGGTCGGTGGCATTGCGGCGGTGATCTGGACGGATGTCATCCAGAGTTTGGTGTTGTTGGTCGGCGCGTTGGTGATTGCCGGTTTGTTACTGGCCAATCATCCCCACGGTCCGGGGGAGGCTCTGTACTTGGCCGCGAATGAAGGGAAATTTAGTCTGGGCAGTTTCGGGTTGGATTTGACGCAGTCCACGTTCTGGGTGGTGTTTCTGTATGGCGTCTTTATCAACCTGAACAACTTCGGCATCGACCAGAGCTTTGTGCAGCGCTACCACGCCGCGCGCGATGAAAAGGCGGCGGCGCGCTCGGTCTGGACGGGAGCGCTGCTGTATGTCCCAGTGGCGGCATTGTTTTTCCTGATTGGGTCATTGCTGTTCAGTTTCTATCACGCCAGCCCCGAATTATTGGAACCCTTGGTCGCGCAATATCCTGATGGCCATGCAGACAAGGTGCTGCCGCACTTCATCGCCACCCAGCTGCCTTCTGGGGCGGCCGGGCTGTTAATTGCGGCCATTTTTGCCGCTGCCATGAGCAGCATCGACACCAGCTTGAACAGTGCCGCCACGGTCACGCTCAAGGACTTTGTGCAGCGGCACTTGAATCGCGGCAAAACGGAAGCCGACGCGCTGCGCATTCTCCGGAACGCCACGCTGATGTGGGGCGTATTGGGCACGGGCGTCGCCTTGGCGATGATCGGACAAAAGAGTTTGCTCGATGCGTGGTGGAAACTGTCCGGGATCTTTGCCGGCGGCATGCTCGGCCTGTTTCTGTTGGGGTTGATTTCGCGTCGAGCCAACAACGCGGGTGCCCTCGCGGGCGTGATCGTGGGTGTATTGGTGATTTGTTGGATGACCTTTCCAGACCACCTGCCTGAAGCGTTGCGCAGTCCGTTTCACGCCCACATGATCACGGTGATCGGCACGCTTACCATCTTCGGCGTTGGCGTGGCGTGCAGCCGGGCGCGATGATTGGCATTACTAACCCTCCGGGTGGGTTCATACTTCAGGTCGCTCATGATGGAGTGTTCGTTGATTTGTTGTGGCGCGCGGACTCAGTCGTTACAGGCGGCGCGGGTATGTCTGATGCTGACGAAGTTCAGGGATCAATTCGCGTTTATCAAATCGAAAAAAGCCTATACGGTTTCGTTACCGAAGCGTTTTACGAAGAAGCCCCAATGTGCGATCACAATTAAATGAAAAGCATTGCCTTTCTCCTCTCGATTCACTCCAAAATCGATACCTTCGGCCTTCCCATGATGAAGACTTTGTTTTTTGTATTCAGCGTGCTCGTGGCCGCTTCGGTGATGGCCGCGGACTTGCAACCGCCCAAGAGCGTGGAGGTGAAGCCTGCCTCCAACGAAGGCACCGTTGCCATGAAAGGCTTCGAGCTGGCGCCGGGGTTGAAGCTCAGCCTGGTGGCCGCCGAACCGTTGCTAGCCAATCCGGTAGCGTTCGATATCGACGAGCAGGGTCGCTTTTATGTGGTGGAAAGTTTCCGCCTGCACAAGGGCGTAATGGATATCCGTGGTCACATGAACTGGTTGGACGAAGAGCTCGCCTCGCAAAGCACCGAGGATATGCGCGCGATGTTTCGCCGCTACAAGGTGCCTGGTCTGACGGATTATTCCGATCGCGTCCGGCAATTGGTTGATCGCGATGGTGACGGCGTGATGGATCACGCGACGGTGTTTGCCGATGGATTCAATGACGAGGTGGACGGCTTGGCCGCCGGCGTGCTCGTGCGCAATGGCAAGGTGTGGTTCACCAACATTCCCCACTTGTGGCTTTTGGAGGATAAGAATGGCGACGGCAAGGCGGATACGAAACAAAGTTTGGCCAGCGGCTTTGGGGTGCGCGTCGGTTTTCTGGGGCACGATCTGCATGGCCTTCGGCAGGGACCTGATGGCCGCATTTATTTCAGCATCGGCGACCGGGCGGGATCGGTCACCACGAAAGACGGGCGTAAATTGCACACCCCGGAGTACGGCACTATTTACCGCTGTGAACCCGATGGATCCAATCTGGAGTTGTACCACATCGGATTACGCAATCCGCAGGAGTTGGCTTTTGACGCGCACGGCAACCTGTTTACCGGCGACAACAATTCCGACGGCGGCGACCCCGCGCGCTGGGTCAACGCCGTGGAAGGCGGCGACAGCGGCTGGCGCATTGGCTGGCAGTTTCTTGAGGGAGCGCCGTGGACCACACGCCGCGGCCCGTGGCTGGATGAGCGCATGTGTTTCCCTGACGGCAAAGCTGCCCATCG
>CAJWMQ010000009.1 GCA_913042895.1 uncultured Verrucomicrobiales bacterium
TCCCATGTACGGTGCCGTCGGTCTCACCGCGCCGCTCAGTGTCCGCAGCGAAGGCCCTGCACCAGTGGAGGGCTCGCACAGCTGGAACGTCAACGCCAAGATTCATTACGTCTATCCCGGCACCAAATATACCGCTAGCGAAACGGTCGACGTGACCTGGTACGACGGTGATCAGCGCCCGCCGGCAAATGTGCAGGAACGCATCGGCCGAGCCCTGCCCGGCCAAGGTTCCGTGCTGTTTGGCACCAAAGGCCACATGATCATCCCCCACGTCGGCAAAGCCATCTTGTTGCCCGAGGACAAATACAAGGAATACAAGCGGCCCGAAATCGGCGGTGTGAATCACTGGGAATCGTTCATCAACGCCGCGCGCGGCGAAGGCAAGACCTCGGCGAATTTCGATTACTCCGGTCCGTTGACCGAAGCCATTCTGCTCGGAGGGATTGCGACGCGGTTCCCCAAACAGCAACTGAATTGGGACGAGAAGAAACTCGCCTTCAGCAACAGCAAGGCGGCCACCGCCTTTGTGAAGCGCGAGTACCGGAAGGGCTGGGAAGTCAAAGGCCTTTAAGGCCGGCGACACTCCAGAAATTTGAAGTAATGACCGAGGTGTTCCGGATGCGCCAGCGTCTGGAATTGCCGAGTGCGTTCCGACGTCCATTCCGGGAACAACTGCGGCCGCTGAAGCGTCTGCTCAAAGAGCCTCACCAAATATTGGGATTGCCGTGTTAGCGGAACCATCTCTAACCCACTCGCTTCGGCTATGCGTTCCACTCTGGTGAAATTCACCGAGGCCGTGATGTCCACCTCCCCGGGATCAGCCAGCACATCATCCACCATTCGGTGACCGTGATATCCCCGTAATGTGCCATTCTCTCGGGGCGGATCAAAAAACTCCCGCTCCCTCATGCCGTAATCCACCAACAACAACTGGCCGCGCTTCAGGGAATTGCAAGCCGCCTGCCACATCCCGTAATCGCCCACCGTAAAGATCGCCCCTTCCTCAGGCGTTAGCTGATCTCCCAGTTTTGCGTTCCCTCCCGGGCGCATTCCCCACCCAAACGATTGCCCATCTGATTCCACCAAACTCAGCCACCACGCATCATCTTTCCAGATGAGTCGCTCCGCCGGACAGGCATCCAAAAACTCATTGCAATAGAACACGCCATTGAATGATCCAAGCTCGGCTACCCATTTGACCTTCCCGCTAAAATCAGCCAACACACTCTCCTGCCATTGGCGATGGATTCCGGAAGGCTCCCAGAGAACCATTTCGCATCGCTCAAATAGTTCCGGCCGCCAATTACGCAAATACATCAACACATCCTTGGCCAACCGACCATCATGAGCCCCGGCTTCAACCAATTGCACGGGCCCTTCAATCTCCACCAACCAATCGGCAAACTGAAACGCCAGCAATTCACCGTACAAATTCCCCACGCTCACGCTGGTGTAAAAATCGCCACTGCGCCCCACTTCGCGTTGCGTTTCGTAATAGCCCAACCCCGGTTCGTACAAAGCCCGTTCCATGAAACGACTAAACGGAATACCACCTTTCTCGGTGATTTCCGCGTGGATTCGTTGTTCGAGTTCTTTCATGGCTTGAGGCGCACGCTCGTTTTCTCTAAAAACGCCGGCACATCCTGCGCTCATGTCACCCGCCGCATCAACCCGCAAACGCCTGGACCAGGCGATGTTCGACGATCAACTCACGGAGAGTCGCGAAAAAGCCAAGCGCCTGATCATGGCCGGCAAGGTTCGCGTGAACGATCAGGTGGCCAGCAAACCCAGCGATAAAGTGAAGCCCGAGGACCGCATTGAGGTCGAGGAACCGGAAAAATTCGTCAGCCGCGGCGGCTTCAAGCTGGAAAAGGCGCTAGAGAAGTTCCCGATTGAAATCAAAGGCACGGTCGCCATCGATCTGGGTGCCTCCACCGGTGGGTTCACAGATTGTCTCCTGCAAAACGGCGCGGAAAAGATTTTCTCCGTGGATGTCGGCCGGGGCCAGCTCGCGTGGCATCTGCGCAAGAGTCATCGCGTGCATGTGATGGATAAAACCAATGCCCGCCACCTTACCCGTACCGATTTCCCGAAGAGTTTTGAGGGTGCCGATGTGGTGACCATTGATTGTTCGTTTATTTCCCTGCGCAAAATCCTCCCCGCTGCCTTGGCGGTCGCCCGCCAGGGTGGTACCATCATCGCGCTGATCAAACCGCAGTTCGAAGCCGGCAAGGCCGAGGTCGATAAAGGCGCCGGCGTGATCAAGGATCCTGAGATCCACGCCCGCGTCATCCGCGAACTGCAGGCGTTTGTAAGTGAAACCGACGGGTTGACGTGGCGCGGCGACACCGATTCGCCGATCACTGGCCCGAAAGGAAACAAAGAATTTCTCGCTTGGATTGAAAAAGAATAAAGCCATCCGGTCCGTGGGACTGATCGGCAACACCGGTCAGGCCATCAAGTCGGGCGTTGTGCGCAAGACGGCCAAGCTCATTGAGCAATCCGGCCGCAAGGTCTTTCTTGATCCCTCAGTCTCCGAGGCCGCCAAAGGACACGGAATCGTGCTGGCGGATTCCGGGGAACTCGCGCGCATGTGCGATTTACTCATGGTCATCGGTGGCGATGGCACTGTCCTTAAAGTGGCTCGAGATACCGCCGGCAGCAACACGCCCCTACTCGGCGTCAACGCCGGCCGCCTCGGTTTTCTCACCACTGCCTCCATCGATGAACTCAAGCTCGCTCTGGATAATCTGTGGGCGGGTAAATTCACTATTGACCCTATGCCGCTGGTCGAAGCCAGCGGCACATTCGGCGGTAAAAAAATCAAGGCGCTGGCTTTGAACGATATTTTGATTAGCCGCGGCGCCAACCCACGCCTGATCGAGATGAAGGTAACCATCGACGGCGAACCACTCACCACTTACCGCAGTGATGGGCTAATTGTCGCCACGCCCGCCGGATCTACCGCCTATTCACTGGCCGCTGGCGGCACCGTGGTGACACCCCACGCCGAAGTACTCACACTCAACCCCGTTTGCCCGCAGGCCCTTTCCAATCGCCCCCTAATCGTCAGCTTTTCCTCCACCATTGAGGTCACCATCCTGAAGCACCGCGCCGAAAGTTACCTCTCTGCCGATGGCCAGATGCTCACAGAACTGGTGATTGGCGATCAGGTAACCATCCGGCGCAGCCGCCAAAAAGCCAGGCTGGTGCGCCTAGAGGGCCATTCCTTTTTTGAGACCTTACGGCACAAACTGCACTGGACCGGCTCGATCGCATGATCCGCCTCAAGGACATTGCCGAAAGCGCAGGGGTTTCCGTGATGACCGTTTCCAAGGCGTTGCGGAATGAACCGGATATCTCCGAGACTACCAAGGCGCGCATTCGTGGCATTGCCGACCGCGTAGGATACGTCCCGAACAATTCCGCCCGCGGCCTGCGCACACGCCGCACGCAGCAGTTTGGCCTGATCATTTCCGCGCTCAGTAATCCTATGTATACGCGCACATTCATGGCGATTGAAGAGCAGGCCCATGAAATGGGCTACGAAATCATCGTCGCGCAAACCCTCAACAATGCCGAGCGCGAGGCGGACTGCATTCGCCGTTTGCTGGCCCGGCAGGTGGACGGCCTGTTTATCCGGCCGGTGTACCGACCAAACCCATCGGCCGGCATTTACGAGGAACTCAAAAAACGGAACACTCCCACCGTGATCCTCGGCCATCGTGCCCTTTTTTGCAGCGATTTCCACAATGTAGAGACAGACGATCTCGCTGCTGCCAAGGCTTTGACGCAACATCTACTGGATCTGGGCCATCGCCGCATCGCCTGCCTCACCGGCCCCATTTTCGCGCCTTGGGCACAGGAACGGTACGAAGGCTACCGCCGCGCCCTGACGGATCGCGGTCTGGAGGTGGATGAAAAACTCGTATTTCAGGCCGGGGCCACCATCGAGGAAGGCGCCGCCGCGGCACTGCAGTTTATCAACGAACAACCGGAAGCCACCGCCATGATCGCCGCCAACGATCTGGTGGCGTTCGGCGCGGCCAATACACTGCTTGATCAGGGCATTGCCATCCCGCAGGACCTTTCCGTCGCCGGTTTTGGTAATGTTTTGTCGGCTGAATATTTCCGGGTTCCACTGACCACGGTGCGCCAACCCAAATATCGCCGAGGCCTCGCCGCAATGGAATCCATGAAGAGCCTGCTGGCGGGCGAATCCGCAAGCCCCAAGCGGTTGCCGGCCGAATTGGCCATCCGCAAAAGCACCACCGCCCCCGCGGTTTAGCGCGCCGCAAAACGCTCGACGTATTTGCCGAGAATATCCGACTCCAAATTCACGGCATCCCCCACCGCGCGCTCTTTCAACGCGGTTTCTTCAAACGTGTGCGGAATGATCCAGATGGTGAACATTTCCTTTTCTACCGCCGCTACCGTCAGACTGATACCATCCACGGCCACCGACCCCTTGTGCACGATATAGCGCATCACTTCATCGGGCCCGGCGATCTGCAGCTGATGATCCTCGCCCTTCTGTTCCCAAGAAACAATCTTCCCCATGCCGTCGATATGGCCAGTAACAAAATGACCACCTAACCGACCACCCGCCTCAAGACTGCGTTCAAGATTAACTAACGATCCCGCGCGACAGCCCTGAAGATTCGTCAATCGCCAGGTTTCCTGGAGGAGATCGAATTGGACCGTTTTGGCGCGCCCCTTGGTCGCCAGTTCTGCCACCGTGAGGCAGCAGCCGTTTACCGACAGACTATCGCCGACCTTCAGTCCCGTGCCGGTCTTTCGAAGAGACAACGTCAGGCGAATGGATTGATCGCCCGGATGAATCGACTCCACCGTGCCTGTTTCCTCGACAATCCCCGTAAACATCGCACGCACTCAAGCCTTCACCACGCGGGCCGTCAATATCAAATCCGACCCCAAGCGCTCCCAAACCACTTCCTGCAATCGCAACGAATCCTCCAACCGCTTGACGCCCTCGCCTCCAACCGCCGCTCGAGAACGGATTCCTCCGAGGATTTTCGGCGCATAAAAAAACGCGATCCGCTGCGCAAAACCGCCTTGCAGGAAACTTCCATTTACTTCACCACCACCCTCCACCAACAGACTAGTGACTGATTCTTTACCTAGGCGCTTGAGCAGCCACCGTAAATCAATCCGACCATTCCGTGCCGGCGCCTCGAGCACGTTAACCCGCCGCTTTAGTGCCGCCACTCGCTTAGCTGGTGCTCCCCGCAACACAACCACCGTGGTGTGTTGCTCTTGGTCATCGGAAACGACCTGCGCATCCATTGGTGTTCTCGCTTGTGAATCCAATACCACCCGGCGCAGCGCAACTCCACCCCGCTTCCCTCGCGCCAGCAGACTGGGGTTGTCGGCCAGCACAGTTTCCACCCCTACCAAAATTGCATCACTGCCTCTTCGCAGGTAAATGCCTTTGCGCCGTGCCGCCTCGCCGGTGATCCATTTGGATTCCCCGCTTTCAGTGGCGATCTTTCCATCCAGCGTCATCGCAGCCTTCACTGACACCCACGGCAGTCCGGTCGTAACCCAGTGATTAAACGCCTCATTCATTGCCTGCGCCTCCCGCTCAAGTACCTTATGTCGCACTTCAATCCCCGCTTTGCGCAGCATGCGAAATGCGCGTCCAGCGTGTTTGGGATTCGGATCAGTGGCACCCACCACCACACGTTTAATTCCTGCCCCCTGAATCGCGTCCGTGCAAGGCGGCGTGCGACCGGTGGTGCAACAGGGTTCCAACGTAACGTATAACGTGGCACCTTTGACGTTGTAATCATGCCGTTCCGCGTCACGAATCGCCTCCACCTCGGCGTGCGGACCACCGGCGTGCCGATGCCAACCCTTACCGATCACTGCGCGCCCCTTCACCAACACAGCACCCACCATTGGGTTTGGGGACGTCCGACCGTAGCCCTTGCGCGCCAGATCCAACGCTGTCTGCATGTGCTTTTCGTCGTCCGCTTTCATGCGGGAAATTATTTGGCAAATAAGGCCTCAGCGAATTGCCCGGGATCAAACGGCTGCAAATCATCCGCCTGTTCGCCAAGCCCAATAAACTTGATAGGCAGATTCAATTCATCATGAATCGCCACCACCATGCCGCCTTTGCTGGTACCGTCGAGCTTGGTGATGACCAATCCCGTCAACGGCACGGCCTTGTGGAATTCCCGGGCCTGGTTCAGCGCGTTCATGCCGGTCGTTGCGTCCACCACCAACAAGACCTCATGCGGCGCCCCTTTTTCCTGACGGTCAATGATTCGGTGCAGCTTTTCCAATTCCTGCATCAGGTTGCTTTTGGTATGCAAACGGCCTGCGGTATCCACAAACAAAAAATCGGCCTTGCGAGCATGCGCTGCGGTCACGGCATCATGAGCCACAGCCGCAGGGTCTGCCCCATAGTTACCGGCTATGACCGGCACATTCAGTCGCCCACCCCATTCCTTGAGCTGCTCCACCGCCGCCGCACGAAAGGTATCGCAAGCTGCCAGAACGGAAGTTTTACCAGTGGCGTGCATTCGATTGGCTAACTTAGCCGTGGTGGTTGTCTTCCCCGTACCGTTCACGCCCACTATCGAAACCACAGTCAACCCGTCTTGCTCCTCCAATCCTTGGATGCCTCCAGTAAACGAAGTCGCAATTTCACGTCGCGCCACACCCAGCACGTCCAGGCCATCCTTACCTTGGGTTTCATATGAGTCGCGGACTGCACTCAAAATTCGCTGGGTCATCAGCATGCCCAGGTCGGCACCAATTAAGGCAAACTCAATCTCCTCCAACGTGTCTTCATCGAGTTTCGGAGAACCAGTGACGATTCGAGTAATCTCATGCGACAGCTTTTCCTTTGTCCGCTGCAGGCCCACCTTGAATTTATCGAACAACCCCATCTTACGCCGCCAATGCCGTTTTCATTGCCGCCACATACGAGTACGGCAGCTTCACGCCACCGATCAGCGGCCGCCCCTTATTTTCGCCGTGACAATCCGAGCCGCCGGTCACCAACAATCCATGTTGCTCGGCCAACATGAGGTAATGCTCGGTCATGGGTGTGGAATGTCGTGTGTAAAAGCATTCGATCCCATCCAGCCCCGCGTCCACCAGGGGGCCAATTACTTTGTCGCGATGATACAAACCAGGATGCGCGATCACCGCCAAGCCACCAGCTTCGTGAATGAGCTCGATCGCGTGCGCCGCGGTCATCTTCGCCTTGGGCACCCAAGCCGGCTTGCCTTTCTTGAGGTATTTTTGAAATGACTCATCGAGCGTGCGGCAATGCCCCTTAGCCACCAAGGCCCGGCCGATGTGCGGGCGCCCCGGTGAATTGCAATTGGCCAGCTCCAGCACATCTTCACTAGTAAGCTCAAAGCCCAATTCATTCAGCTTAACCACCATCTCGCGGATGCGATTTTGGCGAACCGATTGGTACTTGGTTAACTCCTCCCGTAATCGGCCACATTTCAGATCGAGAAAATATCCCAGTAGATGCAGCTCAAAGCCATCCAGCTCCACCGTAAATTCACAACCTGTGATGAATTCAATCCGGCGTTCCTCGCAAGCCGCAATCATACGTTCGCATCCATCGACGGTATCGTGATCGGTGAGGGCCATCACTTTCAGCCCCCGTTGATGACCGTGCTCCGCCAACTCCTCCGGCGTGTAGGTACCGTCTGAATAATTGGTGTGCAGATGCAGATCAGCGTACATCAACCGGCCTCCGTTGCTGTGCGGGCCGGGCGATCAAGTTGCGCCGCAAGTTTATCCAGAATGCCGTTAACGAATTTGCCGCTGTCGTCGGTTGAAAAGCGTTTTGCTATATCCACCGCTTCATTGATGGCCACCACCGGCGGGATATCCTCGCGATGCATCATTTCAAAGGTGGCCAAACGAAGAATGTTGCGATCCACCCCAGCCATGCGGTGCAGATCCCAGTTGGCTGCCAATTTCCGAAGCCGTGCGTCGATCTCCTCGCGATGCTCCAGGACGCCGCGCACGAGCGGCTCGGCAAATTCGCGGATGGCCACGTCATCGACCGTGGGCGGTGGAAGTTCCTTTTCCTCGCCCCAAGTGCTCTTGCCCTCAATTACCTCAATCACCGCCGGCCGTTGGTGCACCCAGAAATGCTCCAGAGTCCCAGCCAAATCCTCCGGCGGATTATGGTCGTGCTGAAACAGAAATTGAACCGCGCGTTCGCGCGCCTGACGGCGGGTGCCCATGGCTTGAGAATGCGCCAGTGACGCATCCAGCAAAAGGAAATTAAATCGACCTCAATTTTTCAAAATATCTAGTACCTAGGAACGGATGAATCAATATCATCACTCCACGCATTAATGCCGCCAGCCACACTCTTGCAGTACTTGAATCCTTGTTGCTTAAGGAATTCCACCGCCTTCAACGAACGCCCCCCCACTTTGCAGTGAATATAGATCGTTTGGTTTGGGTCCAGCTCCATGAATCGCTGCGGCAATTCGCCCAGCGGAATCAGTGGCACACCTTCAATCTTGGCTATTTCCACTTCGTCATATTCGCGCACATCGAGGAAGGCGATGTCGCTAGAGGAATCGTCCATGGCCTTCTTCAAGTCCTGCACGCTCACCTCGTCAGGATGGACCTGCGGCTCATTAGGTTCATCGCCAATCCCACAAAATTCCTGATAATCGACCAACTCGGTGATCGTTGGATTTTCACCGCAAATGGGACATTTCGGATCGCGTCGCAATTTTAGCTCGCGAAAGCTCATGTCCAGAGCACTATAAAGCATCAGCCGATTAATCAAGGGCTCCCCCTTTCCTAGAGCCAGCTTAATTATTTCCGTAGCCTGAATGCACCCAATGATGCCCGGCAACACGCCCAACACACCGCCCTCAGCACAACTCGGCACCATTCCAGGAGGAGGCGGTTCGGGGTATAGGCAACGATAACATGGCCCGCCCAATTCCGGCGCGAACACACTTGCCTGCCCTTCGAAACGGAAAATGGAGCCGTACACATTCGGCTTCTTCAACAATACACAGGCGTCGTTGGTAAGATAACGCGTCGGAAAATTGTCCGTCCCATCCACCACGATGTCGTATGGCTCAATGATGTCCAAAGCGTTCTCAGAGGTCAGCATCGTCTCGTGAATTACCACCTCCACCTCCGGATTGATTGAATTAAGCGTCTCCTTACCCGACTGCACCTTCGGTCGATCTACATCAGCGGTACCGTGAATGATTTGGCGTTGAAGGTTGGAATAATCAACCACATCAAAATCAACGATGCCAATCTTGCCAATACCGGCGGCTGCCAGATACATGGCGATCGGCGACCCCAACCCGCCTGTACCAATGCACAGCACACTGGTGCCCTTCAGTTTCTTCTGCCCTGCCATGCCCACCTCAGGCAAAATCAGGTGCCGTGAATAACGGCTAATTTCTTCGTTGCTTAGTTCCACGCTCATGGGATCAATAAAACATGGACAGCCGCACGGCCATCCGGAAAGAATGAATCCGCCTAAAGTGAGAGGCAAAGTCAATCCGAAAACAGCCGCCAACACGTTGCGACGTGCGTCTTCTCTGCGCCCCAAGCTTGCCCTCGTACTGGGCAGCGGCTTCCACAAAGCAACCGAACAAGCTACCGTTGTGGCGACCGTGCCTTACACAAAACTGGCCGGCTTCCTAAAGCCGAGTGTTCCCGGCCACGCCGGCCAAGCCCTGATCGGCCATATGGGAGGGACCGAAATTATCATCCTCAAAGGCCGAACGCATTATTACGAAGGCCATTCCATGGCGGCAATCACCTTCCCCATCCGTGTGCTTGCAGAATACGGTATTAAATCGCTTTTACTCACCAACGCCGCCGGGGGAATTAACCGCAAATATCAAACCGGCATGTTCATGGCGTTTAAGGATCATCTGAATTTCATGGGCGACAATCCGCTGCGCGGCCCGGCACACCGCGGCCCGGAACGTTTTGTGGACCTTACCCAAACTTACGATCCAGTTCTCATTAAAACCTTAAAATTAGCTGCCCGCAAAACCAAAGCTAAACTACACACGGGCGTGTATTGCGCGGTAAGCGGCCCCAATTACGAAACACCGGCCGAAGTCCGCGCCTACGACAAACTCGGTGCAGATGCCGTGGGAATGAGCACCGTACCCGAAGCGATCGTAGGCCGGCAATGCGGCCTACGGATCGCTGCGCTGTCCTGCATTACCAACGCCGCTGCCGGACTGTCTGGTAATAACCTCACCCATGAAGAGGTGCTTTCGACCGGTGCCACCGCCAGCCAAACCGCGGCCAAACTACTCACCGAATTCGCCCGACGTTATGAATGAACCAATCAACATCATCTCCGAAGCCATGGAGGCACGCGAACACGCGCAAGCGCCGTATTCCAAATTCATGGTCGGCGCTGCGCTCCTGACCGATACTAACGCGGTCATTCACGGCGCCAACGTTGAGAGTGCCAGCTACGGTCTAAGCTGCTGCGCCGAACGCGTCGCCCTTTTCAAGGCCCTCACCTCTGGCCACCATACGTTTAAAAAAATGGCTATCGCCACAGAAGGTGGCGCCGCCCCATGTGGTGCCTGCCGACAAATCATCGCCGAATATGCCTCAAACATGGAATTAATCCTTGTGGATATCCATCAGCCGAAAACTCCGAAACATACTACCATCCAGAAACTTCTACCTAATTCGTTTACCGGCGAAAACCTCCCTTCTAATTGACTTAATTAGCTAAACTGATTTACTTCAGCCGTGCAGATTGAGACCCTAAAGGTTTTTTGCGACTTGGCGGAAACTACGAGCTTTACCAAGGCAGCCAAGATCAATGGTGTCACTCAATCGGCCGTCAGCCAGCAGATATCCTCGTTGGAAACCAAGTTCGATGCCGCTTTCATCGAACGGAGCAAAAAAAAATTCACCCTCACCAAAGAAGGGGAGATGCTCTATAAGTACAGCAAGCAAATCGTCCAAACCTACGACGAGCTTCGACACAAAGTTCAGGAAATTCAAAATGTTGTCACCGGCACCATCAAGGTGGTGACAATCTACAGCATCGGCCTTCACGAACTGCCGCCGTACCTTAAAAAATTTCTGAAGAAACACCCCACCGTCAATGTTTCCGTGGAATACCGACGGGCGACGCAGTTGTATGAGGATATCGTCACCGGCATGGCGGATATCGGCCTGGTGGCTTATCCTCAAAAAGATCCACGTCTGCAGGTTACCTCATTGGCCGAGGATATGCTGGTGCTCATTTGCCATCCCGACCATCCCCTAGCGCAGCAACCCAAAGTGAAACTCTCGGAAATCGCCTCGCACAAATTCATCGCTTTTGAGCCGGACATTCCCACACGCCGTGCGATCGATAAGATTTTACGGGATCGCAATGTGGAGGTAGATCATACCATGGAGTTCGACAACATCGAGACAGTCAAACGAGCCGTGGAAATCGACGCCGGTATTTCCATCGTTCCGCGCAGCCCGGTGGCTCAGGAAGTCACCAAGAAAACCATCGCCATGGTGGAAATTGAGGACGAAAAATTCTACCGACCACTGGCGGCCGTACACAAAAAGAGCAAGGTTCTCTCGCCCGCAATGAGGGAGTTCCTCGCGCTACTGAAAAAGAGCTAGGCCTTTTTCAGATTTTTCGGATTCAACGCCTGCAGATCTTTCGGCAGGAACAATCCGTCCTTGCGGATGAGTTCGCCATCGAACCACACCTCACCGCCGCCCCATTCCTTGCGCTGAATCAGCACCATGTCCCAATGCACGGCCGAGCGATTGCCGTTATCGCATTCCTCGTACGCCTGTCCCGGTGTGAAATGCAGCGAGCCGCCAATTTTTTCATCAAACAAAATATCGCACATCGGATTCATCACAAACGGATTCACGCCCAGTGAAAACTCGCCGATATACCGCGCTCCCGCATCTGTATCCAGAATCTCATTCAGCCGCTTCGTGTTATTACTGGTCGCCTCGATTATTTTGCCGTCCTTCAGCGTCAGCTTCACATTCTCAAACTTAGTGCCCGCATACAGTGTGGGCGTATTAAACTGAATCGTGCCGTTGCAGGATTTCCTGGCGGGACAGGAAAACACCTCGCCATCGGGAATATTCCGATCGCCCGCACAGGGGATCGCCGGCATCCCCCCGATACTGAACGTAAGATCCGTGCCCGGCCCCACCAACCGCACCTCCTTCGCTCTGGTCATCCGCTTGACCAGCGGCTTCATCGCCTTGGCCATACGACGGTAGTCGAACGTGCATACATCGAAATAAAAATCCTCAAACGCTTCCGTGCTCATGTTCGCCGCCTGCGCCATGCTTGGCGTCGGCCAGCGCAGGACGACCCAGCGCGTCTTATTCACGCGATAATTGAGCACCGGCCGCATCGTCTTCGAATAGGCCTGCATCACCTTAGGCGGCACGTCGCTCAATTCGCTGGTGTTTTCCGCGCCGCGAATGGCGATGTACGCTTGCACTTTTTTCATCCGATGCAGCTCCACATCGCGCGTCAGCTTCGCGTGCGAATCCGTCGTGCCCTTCACCAGCTCCCGCACCACGCGTGATTGGCGCGTTTCCGCGATTGGATTTGCCCCCACCTTGCGCGCCGCCCGCACCAGTGCAATGGTCATTCGATCAGGAATATCCGCCACATCAATAAACACGCTTTCCCCTTTTTTCAGGTCACAGGAATATTCCACCAATAACTTGGCCAACTTATCGTATCGTGGGTCACTCATAAAATCTGTCGTCAAATTAGGACCGCTTGCCGCGTTGTCCAGCCTTCTCCTTTTTGCGCAGTGCCTTGTCGCGACGCTCCGTCTCCGCCCGCAGCAACGCCTCAGCCTGCCAGCCATTCGCCTGAGCATTTTGCGCCAACCGAAATAATTCCTCCCCCAAAGCCCGTTTGGTGCCGCCTCGCCGACCTTTCGGCAATAAGCCGTGTTTGCGCCCCTTCTTCGCTACCTCATGCGCCCGCATCAAGGCCGGTAAATGGCGCGGGATTCCGTCAAAGACCGACTCGCGTTCATTCGCCGTGCCTGCCTTTTCCCTTTGCTTGATGGCATCCCACTGATCCCAAACCCCGTTCACATCCTTCACTTTCGCATCCCCGAACACATGCGGATGCCGGCGAATCAACTTATCCGTAATCGTCTGGGCAATATCATCGAAATCAAACGCTCCCCGCTCATCCGCCATCTGCGCGTGGAACACCACCTGCAACAGGAGGTCCCCCAACTCCTCCAACATCTCGCCGTCATCGCCCGCCTCGATGGCGTCGACGAGTTCGTACACTTCCTCCACCGCGTTCAGCCGGATGCTTTGATGGTCCTGTTCCTGATCCCAAGGACATCCATCCGGCGCGCGCAAACGGGTCATAACCGTGCGCAATTCCTCAATCGGCTGTTTCTTTTTACGCGCCATTAGAGCACAACCAAATGGTCCCGATGCACCACAACCTTGCCGGGATTTTTTTCCATTGCCGCCCGCGAATACTTCGCCACGCCTTGGGCAAACTCCGTCCCGTGCCGGTCACAAATCTTCACCACATCCCCCGCCTCAAAATGACCCTCACAATCCACAATGCCGGGCGTCAGTAAACTCATCCCATTCTCTCTCAGCGCAGCCTTGGCCCCGTCATCCACCACCAGAGCGCCTTGAGGGTGATGGAAAAAGGCAATCCATCGCTTGCGCCCCTTCAACTTCGCTTCCCCCGGCAAAAACAGAGTCCCCACCGATTCGGCCGCCAACATTTTGGTCAACACCCCACGTTGCATCCCATTCCCGATCAGCATCGGAATCCCCGCGCGCATCACAATCTCTGCCGCTTTCAACTTGCTGGCCATGCCGCCCACACTGGTCGAACTCTGCGTACCACCGGCTAATTTACGCGTGGCGGCATCAATCTTATTCACCGTTGCCACCAGTTTCGCATTGGCCTTCCCAAAATTACGCACCAACCCCTCGGCCGTTGTGAGCAACACAAGCAAATCCGCCGGCAACAACGCGGCGACCAAGGCGGACAGTTTATCGTTATCCCCTACGGTCAATTCAGTGAATGACACGGCGTCATTCTCATTTATTACCGGCACGACCCCACGCGCCAGCAAAGCCATGAGCGTGTTGCGGGCATTGAGATGACGGTCGTGATCCTGAAGGTCAGCATGGGTCAACAATACCTGCGCCGCTTGAATCTCATGCGCGGCAAATAGCTCCTGATACACTGCCATCAGTCGCGATTGCCCCACTGCCGCGCAGGCCTGGAGTTCCTCAAGGCGTGTGGGACGCTTCTCGTAACCCAACGCCTCCATACCGGCACCGACTGCACCG
Organism: uncultured Verrucomicrobiales bacterium; assembly: GCA_913042895.1. GTDB lineage: Bacteria > Verrucomicrobiota > Verrucomicrobiia > Limisphaerales > UBA1100 > UBA1100. The sequence continues at coordinate 14,353 of CAJWMQ010000009.1, forward strand.
GAGGAAACAAGCACGACCTCTCGCCCCGCCTTTCGTGCACGGGCCACCTGCGCCACGATCTGCTTGATACGCGACGAAGCGAGCCGGTTCCGGCGATCCGTCAGAATGCCGGTCCCGAGCTTCACGACCACCAGTTTGGCATCGGCAATCAGCTTGGCACGCACGGCGCGTTGGTAACAAAACCCAATGCCAGCGTCGAGCATTGACGCCGCCCCGCACTGCATGCACCCTTCGCCCATGCGCAAGGAATCGCTCGCCTTTCTGGAGGAACTCGTCAACACCCCCAGCCCCACCAGCTACGAAACCCGCGGCCAACGCGTGTGGCTCGATTACGTTTCCCGGTTCGCCGATGAAACCCATCACGACGAATACGGCAACTGCGTCGCCACACTCAACAAAGGCGGCGGACCGCGCATTATGCTCGCCGGCCACGCTGACGAGATTGCCCTTTCGGTAAATTATATCGACGACAACGGCTTTATTTTCGTGAAACGGATGGGCGGCGTCGACGCCATTGTCAGCAAGGCCCAGCGGGTTACCGTGCATAGCGCCAAAGGCCCCGTGCTCGGCCTGGTGGGTAATCCGCCACCGCACATGCAACGCGTGGACGGCGAGCCCAAGGCGCCCAAGATCACCGATTTGTACATCGACATCGGCTGTGATTCCCGCAAGGCCGCCGAAAAGCGTGTACGTATTGGAGACCCCATCACGGTGAACCAAAATTTCGAAATCCTGCACAAGGACATCGCCGTAGCTCGAGCCTTCGACAACCGCATCGGCACCTGGTCCGTCGCCGAAGCCCTGCGGCTCCTCGCCAGCTCAAAAAAGAAACTCAACGCCGAAATCTGCGCCGTTTCAAACACCATGGAGGAAGTCGGTTTATTCGGAGCACGGCAGATTGCTTACTCACTCAAACCTGATGCAGCACTCGTCGTGGATGTCACCCACGCCACCGATTACCCCGGCATTAGCAAACAAACTCACGGCGACATTCAAATGGGCGAGGGCCCAACGATTACCCACGGCATCTGCAACCACCCGGAAGTAGTGAAACGCCTGGAACAAGTAGCCTCCGAGGCGAAGATTCCGTTACAGCACGAAACTGTCAGCGCCACAAGCGGCACGGATACCGACGCCGTGTTCTGGACGCGAGGTGGCATTCCCAGCGCCCTCATCAGCCTACCGAACCGCTACATGCATTCGCCCGTGGAATTGGTGCACCTCAAGGATCTCGAGAAAATCCCAAAACTCATGACCGGCTTTGCCGAGAGCATTAAGAAGAACGAAAAGTTCGCGGTCCAAATTTAGTAACCCGACCGCCGCTTGGCTTCGGACACTACCCCAATCAGTTGCAGGAAAACGCCCAACGCGTAATCCCTGGGGTTGTTTTTCACTTTGATCGTTCGATTCATTTGGATTACCTTGGGATCTCCGCCGGCCGATAAATCCTGAAAAGCGATCTCGCCGATCCGAATGGTGAGTTGATCCACCGTCGGCGATTCGTCATCCTTCCGAATCGTCTCCTGCGCCTTGGAAGACAAATCGGTCAACCAAAGCCCCTGCTTGTTCTTCACGATGTTTAACCGAGCGACATCAATGAGCACGGTTTCGAAGTGTTCCCGCCCCTTGACCATTGGGTCACCGTACTGCAGCTGAATTTCCTTAAAGTTCACCAATTTCCCACCACCAAATTCCTCGGGATTATTTAAAACAAACCCTTTGACCGAAATGCTTTTTTCAGGCACCAGCTTCATCTCATCAAGTTGCCCAAACCGCGCCTTGGCCCCGCGTAGCTCCAACTCACCCAGCTTATCTTCCCGCGAATTATCAAACCTCACACGCGCATGCTCCACCTGCACTTCCCCTACTTCCTTTAATTGCCTGGCGTCCACCGGCACACCGGTAAAATTTCTAATCTCCACTTCCTTGTTGGCGATGGAATAATCGAAATCCCCCACCTCCGCTCTCCAACCTTGCGCTTCCAGACCTGATTCAATTTTACCCACGACCAGCCGCTTCACTCCCCAATTCAGCAGAAGCGCACCAACTAACGCCAACGCGGTCAGGCTTCCGCAGCCAACCCCCAGCCACTTGGCCCATTTCGATCCACCACTCGCAGCTGGCGCACCCGATTGTGTCTCTATTGGTGCATTCATGTGATGATATCCTCCGGCCTTACTTGGAGGCATTCGTCCTGATCCTCCCAAATCACAGCCGGAAAAAACTCCACCAGCGTCGGCGCCAGTTCAACGCCTTGATAGGCCAGCAGTTGCTCGCTTTGTTGGGCGGCATCCTCAAAAGCCTGTTCGTAATTTGCGTGACTGTTGCGACGTATTTCATCCCAGTGCGCCACACCATGAATGCTTGAATAATCTTCCGCCCATCGCGCCAGCCCCTCCCGAAGGGATTCGTCAGGCAAATCCTCAAGTGGCACAACCGTGTCATTACAATGAAGACAAATCAAACCGTTTTCCAGAACATCCCGTGTCACCATCGGCAGCAATGGAGCTCTACAGCATTTGGCTGCAGGGAAACCAACCGGAGGATTCACTAAGCGCTGATGCCAAATTTGGCGGTCATGCCCCACCGTCGCCGCTAGACGATAAGAAGCAACAAGAGGATGCGACATGCGCCACAGTTTGCCCTGCAACTGACTCAAGGTTTGCGCCATCCAGCGCGCCAGCGTGAGGTCATCAAACCCACGGAAAAGCCCGGCATAATCCTGCCAAAGCCGCTCCACCGCATCCGTCTCATGAGCCACCAGCGAAGCATGGCGGGAAAGCTGCACGGGGCAAAGTGTAAAAAAGTTCAACTTGGGCCGGCCCTCGACCTTACCTATAAACGCTTCGTGTCCGAGGAGATGCCGCCAGAAAATCCGCTGGAGATGCCTGTTCATTACTTGAAAGGCGTCAACACCGAACGTTGCCAGCAGCTGGCGCGGCTCAAATGCAAGACTCTTGGCGATCTTTTGCTTCTGCGGCCGCGGCGTTATGAGGATCGGCGTGACATACGGCCAATTCGGGAACTTTCCAGTGACGAACCTGCCCTAGCCCGTGGCCGTATTGCCGTGGCCGGCACCAAACGCCTCCGTGGCGGCCGCACGCTGTTTGAGTTTATGCTCGAGGACGATTCCGGCCACGTCTCCTGTCGCTGGTGGAATATCACCTACATCTCCCGCTACTTCAAAGTGGGCGACGATGTACTGATCTACGGCAAGTTGTCCAAAGGCAAAAGCCGGGCCGTCGATCATCCCGAAACGGAGATCATCGAAAACGACGAGGACGCTACCATTCATGTAAACCGGATCGTGCCGGTCTACCCGCTTACCGAGGGCCTGTCTCAACGCTGGCTGCGGCGCTTCATGCACGGCATTGTGGAGGAATATTTGGGGCTGATTGAAGCCCCCACATATCTCGCCGCCGGCCTACCTGATCCCCATGAAGCCATACGGTCCTTGCACTTCCCTCCCGAACTCGATGATGCCGCCGCCGCGCGGCGCCGTTTAGCTCTGGATGAATTTGTCGTCCTTCAACGCCAACTCCGTAGACGACGAAATAATCTCCAATCCAAGGCCCAAGCCCTACCCTGTGGTGGCGACGCCTCCTTCACGCAACCGTTTCTTGAAGCCGTCGGCTTTCAACTTACCGACGCGCAACGCACCGTTTCGATGGAGATCGAGGCTGACCTCGCCGGCAAACATCCCATGCGCCGCCTGCTGCAAGGCGATGTAGGCTCAGGCAAAACCGTAGTCTCCGGACTCGCCATTCTCCGCGCACTGGAGAGCGACTACAACGCCCTCCTCATGGCACCCACGGAAATTCTCGCCGAACAACATCATCGCAATTTTACGCAATGGCTGCGCCACCTGCCAGTTCGCATCCGCCTCCACACCGGCAGCCATAAGGAATCCGATGAACCACTTTTTGCCTCCGGCGAACGCACGCTAGCCATCGGCACGCATGCGTTGTTTCAGGATTCATTTTCCCTCGATGACCTCGGACTAGTGGTGATTGATGAGCAACACAAATTTGGCGTCAGCCAACGCGACCAACTCCTGCGCAAAGGCAACTTCCCGCATTTGCTGGTCATGACCGCCACCCCCATCCCGCGCACGCTGGGCCTCACGTTGTATGGCGATCTTGATTGCTCAGTGATTGATGAACTTCCTCAAGGTCGTGGCACGATCCGCACCCACATTCGCACACCGGATCGATGGCCAAAAATCCTCGAGTTCATGAAGGAACAACTGAACGCCGGTCGACAAGCCTATGTGGTGTTTCCGCGCGTTGACAACGAGGACACGACCACAGGCATCAAGGCTGTGAACAAAGAAGCGCGCAAGCTCGCCATGGAGTTCGCCCCGCATCAGATTGGCGTCCTCCACGGACGCATGAGGCCCGAGAAAAAAGAACAGGCCATGCAAGCGTTTGATGAAAATCGCCTGCAAGTACTACTGTCCACAACCGTAGTAGAAGTGGGCGTCGATGTCCCGAACGCCACCCTGATGCTCATCCAGAACGCCGATCAATTCGGGCTCGCCCAATTGCATCAGCTGCGCGGCCGTATTGGGCGAGGCAAGCATAATAGCCACTGCATTCTTCTCACTACCGGCACATCCGACGAGGTCAATGACCGACTCAAAGTACTGGAAGAAACCACCGACGGCTTTCAGGTCGCCGAGGCCGACCTGAAAATCCGCGGCCCCGGCGAACTCACTGGCCGCGATCAAAGCGGCCTCCCTGCCTTCAAGTTCGGCGACCTGCGTCACGACCTCGACCTCATCGAATTGGCCCGGCACATTGCCTTGGAGATCGAGGCTGGCAACTAGCCCCGTTTTTGTGATATACTTCCGAATGCCCGAATACGGGGAAGACACCGATGTCATGGACGCACTGCATGAGGAACCCTCCTCGGACCAGGGTTACGTCACGGCTATGTCGCACTTTTACCGGGGCGAGATCGGCCGGATGATGGTTTGGCGTCAACGACTCGACACCACGACCACTTGGGCCATCACCTCTACCGGCACAATTTTTACCGTCGCGTTTTCGTTTGAAACCGTTCCACATCTGATCTTCTTTTTTAACCTCGCCATTGTGGCGATCATGCTTTGGATCGAAGCGCGGCGCTATCGCTTCTACGACGCCTTTCGCGCCCGTGTTCGCATGATCGAGGCCCACTTCCTAACGCCTGTCCTGCTACGCGAGGAACCCAAACTCGAAGGCAACTGGCGCAAACTCGTTGCCGAGGACTTGCTAGTGCCCGCGTTCAAAGTGAGCATGTTCGAGTCCATCGGCCGTCGTCTAAAACGCAATTACGCCTTTATCGCGACCATTATTCTCTCCGCCTGGATCACCAAAATTTTTATGCATCCGCCCAACGGTAACGAAATCAATTCTGCCAGCACACTATACGAGGCCCTTGCCGTGGGCGCGTTCCCGAGTTGGTTTGTGGCAGCCATCATGATTGGTACATTTGTAACCGCCGCCAGCATCACCATTTACATCGCCAAAAATTCCACGGGCGAAATTACCGAGATCGGCAAAAGCAGCCGTACCAACTGGATGGGGTAATGCAACTCAACCCGCAACTGGCTAATCTGCCGGTCTATCAACCCGGCCGACCTCTCGAGGAAGTCGCACGCGAACTAGGCCTGCCTTCGGAAGGCCTCATTAAACTAGCCTCCAACGAAAACCCCCTCGGCCCATCGCCCAAGGCCGTCGAGGCCATGCAGCAAACGGCTTCCCAAATCCATCTTTACCCGGATGGCAATGCCTTCTACCTACGCAACGCCATGGCCGAACGGCTTGCCGTGGACGCCAACCAGTTGGTCTTCGGCAACGGCTCCAATGAGATCATCGAATTCGTCGCGCATGCCCTGCTCGGCCCCGGTAAAAATATCGTGGTCTCCCAATACTGCTTTGCCATTTACCCGATCGTAGCCCACCTCAATGGAGCAGATTGCATCACAGTACCGGCCAGGGATTACGGCCACAATTTGCCAGCTATGAGAGAGGCCATCACGCCAGATACCCGCATTGTTTTTGTTGCCAACCCGAACAACCCTACCGGCACCCTCGCCTCGCACGAAGATGTCCTGGCGCTCGTCGATGCTGTCCCGGAACATACGTTACTGGTCATGGATGAGGCCTATTTCGAGTTTCTAGAATCACCCCTCGACCTCGTTCCGCGCTTACGGGATAAGCACAACCTCCTCCTCATGCGCACATTCTCCAAAATCTACGGCTTAGCAGGACTGCGCATCGGATACGGCATTGGTCATCCGGAGTTTATCGCAGCTCTGGAGAAGGTCCGCCAACCATTTAACCTGAACGCAATGGCTCAAACTGCCGCATTGGCCGCTATTGATGACACCGGCCACCTCGAAGCCACCCGCGCCAACAACGCCGCCGGCTTAGAATTCTTCGCGCAGGCCCTCAGCGAAATGAACATCGAAACAGTCACCTCGCACGCCAATTTCATTTTAGCAAATGTCGGCGATGGCACCGGTACGTTCCAGAAATTGCAAGAACGCGGCGTCATTACGCGCCCCATGGCCGGCTACCAATTACCAGAGTGGATACGGATTTCCATTGGCACCCCGACAGAAAACGAGCATTGCTTGAGCGCCCTGCGAGAATTGCGTTGAACCCGCACCACTTTCTCCTGATATTTCCGACCCGATATTGGCGACGTGAAACCGACTGACCTCAGAGGCATCCTGCAGTACATCCCGCGCTTTCGCGAAAAGACTTTCGTGATCGCGGCCGATGGCGCTGTCGTCTCACACATTAACTTCGCCAATCTCCTGCTCGACATCGCCGTTCTACGCTCCCTAAACATCCGGGTTGTCCTGGTCCACGGTGCCGCCGAGCAAATTGCCCAACTCGCTAAAGAGCAATCACTCACCCCAAGCAATCTCGACGGCACCGGCATCACTGATGACGCCACCCTGAAGCTGGCTCTCACCGCGGCAAATGGGCTCACACACGAAATCCTCGAAGGCTTTGCCACGAACGACTTGCGCGCCGCCAACGCCAACGCCGTCGCCGCCCAGCCACTCGGTATCCTTGCCGGCACGAATCATCAAAACACCGGCCAAGTTGAACGCATTGACACGGAGCTCCTGAAAACCCTCCTGGCTCAAGGCATCACGCCCGTAATCCCGCCGCTCGGTTTTGATGGCGAGGGCAATACCTTTAGGCTGAACAGTGATTCGGTCGCCCATTGCGTGGCCGAAGCTTTGCAGGCCACAAAACTGATTTTCATTTCCACCACAGACGGCCTGCAGCAAGACGACGCTATCGTCCGCCAAATTCTCTCCACCGAATTACAAGCCACTCTCGCTAATCAACCCGATCGTATTCCCAAAGATCATCGCTCCAAAGCCCGCCATGCCGCTGAAGCCTGTTCCGCCGGAGTGCCACGTGTGCATCTGATCAATGGCCTCGTCACTGAAGGCCTTTTGGCTGAAGTATTCTCCAATGAGGGTATCGGCACGCTGGTGTATGCCAACGAGTACCGCCAAATCCGGCCGGCAAAAATGAAAGATGCCGCCAGTATCCACCGGCTTTCCCGTGAAGCGATGGCCGAAGAGCGGTTGATCGCCCGCAGTGAAGAAGCCATCGAGGAATTATTGGAAGATTATTTCCTGTTCGAGATTGACGACAACCCCGTTGCCTGTGTCGCCCTGCATACGCACACGAAGGAAGGCATCGGAGAACTGGCTCATCTATTCGTAAATCCCTCGCACGGCAATCAGGGCATTGGCCAAAGACTCGTTCAATATGTTGAAGACAAAGCCCGCGAGTCCGGCCTCACAAAACTGGTTACCCTTTCCACTCAATCATTTGCTTTTTTCACCAACAAATCAGGCTTTATCGAGGGCGATCTTAGCGATCTGCCAGTACCTCGGCAGGCAGCCCATCAGAAGCAAGGCCGTAACTCTAAGGTCCTAATTAAAGAACTCAGTTGATGGCACTTCCCAAAAAATTACCGGAAATAATATTGGTAGCACTCGTTTGCTTAATGATTGGTTACGGCACCGGCTCTGTGCTCACTGAACGCAAACAAATGGTAACGCTTGAACACAGCGTCACGCTCCGCTGGAGCGATGGCGTTTTCGATGAACCCGCTCTCGGTGCCCATGTATTCTTGGAGCCACACATGGATGGAAAATCCGTGCGACTACGCGTGTACATTGGCCGTAGCCAACCCAAGTTTTTCATGCCCGGCCGCATCGGCGAAATCGATGTCGTCCGCACGCCAGAAGATGCCGCAACTAAATGGAGCCGAATCGAATGGCGTGAAGACGGTCTGCACCTGGGCGTCGACGGCAACCGTACGCGCCTGTATATCCCACAGAAAGATATTAAACCGGTCCTCCAATGAATCTGCCAACGGCGTTTATGGAGGTTTGCGAGCAACACGGCCACACGCTCACCGAACATTGCCTCCATGTTCAGGTAGCCACCCAAATGCTGACCCATTATCACGGCGACCAATACACCACCTTGACCGCATCCACCGCGGTCAACGGCACCGGCCAACAGGAAGGGTCCTTCCAAACACCGCTCGGACTGCATCGAGTCTGCGAAAAAATTGGCGATAACGCACCCGTCGGCACGGTCTTCAAGGGGCGCCAACCCGTTCGCCATGATGGCAAAGGCGACCCCACTGCTCTGATCACCGATCGTATTCTCTGGCTGGAAGGATTGGAGCCCGGTTTCAATTCAGGCGGTGAGGTCGATAGTCGCCAGCGTTACATTTACATCCACGGCATTGGAGACGAATCCCGCCTGGGCCAACCCAATTCGCAGGGCTGCATCCATCTTGGCGCCGCTGGCCTACTCCCTTTGTTCGATGCCATTCCAGAGGGCACTTTGGTGTTAATTACCGAAAACTGACTTTTGCCCACCTCGCCCACAGGCTATCCTGCCCTTCCCGATGAGTTTAGCTGAAGACATGACTGCGCTGGCAGTGGCCGCCAAGAAAGCAGCCCACTCCATGCCCCGCTTGAGCACAGATGAAAAGAACCACTGTCTCAAGGCGATGGCAAATGCCTTGGAGGGCCAATCTCAAGCCATCCAAGATGCCAACGCAAAAGATTTAGAAACGGCGCGGGAAATGGATCTGTCCCAAGCCATGATCGATCGCCTGCTGCTTGATGAACAACGCGTTGCCGGAATGGCCCAAGGGTTGCGCGAGGTAGCCGAGCTACCTGATCCCGTGGGGCGCGTATTGGCCGAAACGGATCGTCCCAGCGGCTTAAAGCTGAAAAAGGTCGCTTGCCCGATTGGCGTGGTGGTAATGATTTATGAATCGCGCCCCAACGTCACCGCTGATGCCGCTGGACTTTGCTTCAAATCTGGTAATGCGACTATTTTGCGGGGGGGCAAAGAAGCTCTGCACTCAAACCAAATCATTGCTCGACTGATGGTTGAGGCAGGCCAATCGGCGTGCGAACACTTTCCGTCGGAGGCGATCCAAGTCGTTCCCACTACCGACCGCGCTGCCATTCCTGAACTGTTGGCGCTCACCGAACTCGTAGATCTCTGCATCCCCCGTGGTGGCGAAGGCCTGATTCGTGCCGTCGCCGAATGCTCGCGCGTTCCCGTCATCAAACATTATAAGGGCATCTGCAGCGTCTACCTCGACGGCGCCGCCGATGTAGATAAGGCCATGGCTATCACAGTGAACTCCAAAACCCATCGCACCGGAGTTTGCAATGCCATGGAAACTCTGTTGGTGGATAGCCGGTCCGCCGAGCAACTACTGCCCGCCGTCGGACAAGCCTTGGCGAAAAAAGGCGTGGAAATGCGCAGTTGCCCGCAAGCGATAGCCATTCTCGGTGATCTTGCCATTGAAGCCACCAACGAGGATTGGGACACGGAATACCTGGACCTCATCTGTTCAGTACGTGTGGTGGATGGGGTTGATGGCGCCTTGGAACATATCAATAGGCACGGCTCCGGTCACACCGAATGCATCGTTACTGAAGACGAATCCACGGCCCGCCGATTCCAGCTCGAAGCCGATACTTCAACCGTGTTTTGGAATGCCTCCACGCGGTTCTCTGATGGCGGCGAGTTCGGTATGGGCGCGGAGATTGGGATCAGCACCGACAAGATCGGCGCGCGCGGCCCCATGGGCTTGGCCGAACTCACCACCTACAAATGGCTCGGCGAGGGCGCCGGCCTCACCCGCGCCTAATGCAGGCCGCCGACCAAGCCAAGGCCATCCGGGATCAACTCCCCCCCGACGGCCTGTTCGCCGGCCACGAATGGCGAATGCCGGTGGAGCCGTTTCCGCTGGAAGAAAAGTTCGTCCGCGACCTGAAACAATTGGGGCGCGTGCTCCATCAGTTTTATCACGCAGCCGATTTACTTTACCGACACAGCGTGGCGGGCAAGCAACCGACGTGGGTTGCCGAATGGCTGGAACGAGGCAAACCCGACAACGTCATTCAGCGGCAGCGTGATGAGGCATTCAAGACCGCTTTGCCCCGGGTCATTCGACCGGATATTTTGCTCACCCAAAACGGCTGGCACATCACCGAGCTGGACAGTGTGCCCGGCGGCATTGGCCTAACTGGATGGCTGAATGCCACCTATCCCAATGCCCTTGGCGGATGCAGTGGTATGAAGGAAGGGTTTGCCGGAATCTTTGCCAAAAACGGCTCAGTGCATCTGGTGGTTTCCGAGGAATCCGCCACGTATCGGCCGGAAATGGAATGGCTTGCTAAGCAGCTGGGCGAACGGTTTTCCGTGCGTTCCCCAGGAGAAAGTCATCTTGCTGATGGAGATTCGGCGTATCGTTTTTTCGAGCTGTTTGATTTACCGAACATCCCCGAAGCGGATGCGATACTGGATCGTGCGGCTACGGGCGACATCCATCTCACCGCACCGCCCAAGACCCATCTCGAAGAGAAGATGCTGTTCGCCCTTTTCTGGAACCGAAACCTGCGCGATTTTTGGCAGCGCGAATTGGGCGGTAAGTTCATGAATTTACTGGAAAAAGTGATTCCAAAAACGTGGCTCATTGATCCGGCTCCGCTTCCTCCGCACGCGGCTATTCCCCGGCTTGAACTAACGGACTGGCGTCAACTTGCCGATTTGTCCCAAAAAGATCGCCAGCTAATCCTGAAACTCTCGGGCTTCAACGAACGCGCCTGGGGTGCTCGCAGTGTGCGGCTCGGGGCAGATCTCCCGCGCGACGAATGGGCCGCCGCCGTCCAGGAAGCCATCGACCACTTTGACACCACTCCATGGATTTTACAGCGTTATGAGAAACCGCGCACGGTTCAACACGGATGGTTTGATTTTAACCAGAATGAATTGATCCCCATGACCGGCCGCGCTCGATTATGCCCGTATTACTTTGTGCATGGCGAACAGGAAGTGAAGCTGGGCGGCGTGCTCGCGACGATTTGTCCGGCCAACAAGAAAATCATCCACGGCATGAAAGATGCCATCCTCGCACCTTGCAGCATGGTCGAGCGGGACTAATCAACGCTCGTATTTCGGAATATCTGTGGGCGACTCCGAGGAAATCTGGCCGCGTACAATTTCACGCTGCGTCGATAAACTAGCCGGATCGGTAAGATACTTTTGCAAGCGCTGGTCGAATTGAGGCGGCTCAAAGCGACCAGTCCCAAACGGCGCAGGATATTCCAAGCTAGGCTGAATCGGGGAAGGAGACCGCGTGGGGACTGGCTTGAGCCCATTCCCTGGTGGCGGCTTGGGGTTGTCCCCGGCTTTACTCGGCTTTTCGGCTTCCCTACCAATGCCGGGCCGATAATTAGAGCCGGACGGACGAACCATAGAAACTGTGCTGCCATTACCAGCATCACTTTTTTTATCCAACTCCAGCGGAAATGTCTGACCGCGCACAAACACTTCCACCAAGCCCTGGCTAAGATCAATTTTCGTAACCTCCACCCCGTGCAACTCATCGCCCACCGCCAAAAAAACATACTCGGCCTTCCCTCCGCGCGGAGGACTGATGCGCAGAACAGCTCGTTGATTTCCACGCAAGGTAGAGATGCCCGCCAATTGAGGCACGCCGACAGTTCTGGGTGCCACGATCTCCGGCTCAGGTTCCTCCGGTTCCGGCTTGGTCAAGCGAAAGGGATCTTTGCGCGGGATCACAGAAAAAACTCCCAAATTGGCTGGGATTTCCTGCTTCACCTCGGCAACGGAATTCGTGCCTGAGGCAACTGGCGGCGCGTTGGTAGAACCAATTACTTCCGGCACAAGAACGGTGTTGGTGGTGACTGATGGGGAATTGGTCGAACTAACTGCTTCCGGCACAAGAACGGTGTTAGTGGTGACTGATGGCGCATTAGTTGTAATGATGGAGACCGCATTAGTCGCGGTCGTGGTTGCATTGGTGGTCACGGCAGGTACGGCTACTCCATCAGCCCACAGTTCAACCGTTGAAGCTAATATCAGAAGAAATACTCTGAATGCCCCCCCATCCATGGAGGTAGACATAGTAGGGAATCGCTCGTTTTGCGAGCGTTTTTTATGAGCACCGCCTGACCGCATCATTAATTAGACGCAATCAGGCGGCAAAAGTTACCCCTTAATAGGAGGCTTGCGAGCCGCCCATCCGACGTTTTTTCATCCAAGGCATCATACCGCGCAAGCGAGCGCCTACCTTTTCGATACCATGCTTTTCACCGGCTTTGAGCAGTTTATTATATTGCTTATAGCCAGTCTCGTATTCCTTGATCCAGCCCTTGGCAAATTTGCCGTTCTGGATTTCCTTGAGCGCAGTCTTCATGCGTCGCTTCACGCTGGCGTCAACAATCTTCGGCCCCACGCTCACATCACCCCACTTGGCTGTTTCAGAAATAGAGAAACGCATGCCGCTGATACCGGACTCGTTCATGAGATCGACAATCAGCTTCAGCTCGTGCAAGCACTCGAAATACGCCATCTCAGGCTGGTACCCCGCTTCCACGAGCACCTCGAATCCCGCCTGCACCAACGCGCTCGCGCCGCCACAAAGAACAGTTTGCTCGCCGAACAGATCGGTCTCGGTCTCTTCCTTGAAGGTCGTCTGAATCACACCCGCCCGAGTGCCACCCACGCCCTTGGCCCAAGCCAAGGCGATCTTCTTGGCCTTGCGCGAGGCATTTTGATAAATGGCGATCAACGCCGGCACACCTTTGCCTTCTGTGAACTGCCGGCGCACAATGTGACCAGGCCCTTTCGGGGCCACCATGATGACGTCCACATCCTTCGGCGGCACAATCGCGCCAAAGTGAATGGCAAACCCATGCGAGAACAGGAGCGCCTTGCCCTTGGTCAGGTTGGGCTCGATGTCTTCCTTGTAGCACTTGGATTGTTTGGTGTCCGGCAATCCCACCATGATCACGTCTGCGCGGCGTACTGCCTCAGCGGTGTCATAGACCTCGAAGCCTTTTTGTTTGGCTACGCGGCGCGACTTGCTGCCCTTATAGAGACCAATGATGACCTTGCACCCGCTTTCCTTTAGGTTAAGCGCGTGCGCGTGGCCTTGGCTACCGAACCCGAGCACGGCCAAGGTTTTACCCTTGAGATCCTTCAAGTTCGCGTCTTTATCAGTGTATACTTTTGCTGCCATTGTCTTTAGCGATAAATAAAGTTAAGAACGCGGCAGGGCCACCTTGCCCGTGCGCGTAAGGTCCAATACCCCGAAATTATCCATCAAAGCCACGAACTTATTGACCTTACTTTCGTTACCGGTCACCTCAATGGTCATGGTCTTTGATTGCACATCCACAATCTTGGCGCGGAAAATATCCGTGATCTGCATAACCTCCGAACGGTTCTTAGCGGTGGCCTTCACCCGCACCATAACCAGCTCACGATCAATGTACTCATGCTCGCGAAAATCGGTGATCTCCAACACGTTGACCAGTTTATAAAGCTGGCGAACAATCTGCTCCACCGTGGCATCATCCCCACGTGTCACAATCGTCATGCGGGATTTTTCAGGATCATGCGTTGGAGCCACGTTCAGCGAATCGATGTTGTAGCCGCGGCCACTGAACATCCCCGCCACTCGTGTGAGCACGCCAAAGGTGTTTTCCACCAAAACTGAAATCGTATGTCGCATGATTCCGGATTTCCGGGCCGCGCAACCTAGCAATGCCCCAAGAGGGGGTCAATGTTATTCACAGGAAAAACCGGGACAAAACATTAAAAAAACGGATTGTGCGCCCGCTCCTCACCCACGGTTGTCAAGGGTCCGTGCCCCGGGCAAATCAGCGTGTCTTCCGGCATAGCCAGAATTTCCGTCCGCACCTTTTCCTGAGCCAAAGCCGGTGTCTTGAAATCTTTCCCCATGGATCCCGCAAAAACAGCATCGCCCACCACCGCCACTGCCGGGGCAGCACTGGCCCAGCCCTCAACCACATATGTTACCCCATCAGCTGCATGACCTGGTGTCAGGCGCGGTGTTATTTTCAAAGTTCCGACTTCAATGACGCCCCCTTCCTGCACACGGCTCTTCTCCGGAGCACCCTCATTATTTGTGTGCAGCCGAATGTCGGGCCATCTTTTACGCACATCCCCCATCGCCGCTACATGATCTCCGTGCATGTGAGTGATCATGAGATGTTCGACCTTCAAATCCTCTAGCTCTACCAACGCAAAAATATCATCCGCATACCAGCCCGTGTCGAACACAGTCGCCTGACGAGTCACCGGATCCCACGCCACAAAGCTGTTCACCTCAAATCCCTCGGCCGTCGTGATCAACCGCAACTCCGCCCATCTGGATAAATCAACCTCGGCCGGCCCCCAGCCATCAGCCACCTTCACAGCTTTCCCGGCATCCAATCCCACCAATTCAGCCAAGGCTAACATGTTGAACTCCCGATCAATCAGCCCTTCAGTTTCCCAAGCCTGCAATTCCTCTACCGCAAGACCGGCCACCTCGGCACATTGGACCAAGTCCATCTTGGTTTGCAAACGCGCCTTACGACAGATGTCGCCGATATGATCCTCCAACGGCATGAGCAAACCCTAGTTCGCGCAACAGAAGATTGCCAGCCTCATCCCGTGCGCTATCATCCGCCTGTGCCCCATTTTCTTTTCATCATTACGTTTAGCGTCGTGAGCCTTCGTCTTGTTGCCGCTGATGCCGAAAAGGAATTTGCCCAAATCCTTCAGGCCGACAACGCCGCCATCACCCAAATCACTTTCTGGATTCACAACAACCTCGACCGAATCAAAGAAAATGAAACCGAACGCGGTGCCTTGGCGCTACGCATCCGCGACAGACTGGCGCCGATTCGCCAGCAGTACATAGATTTCCTGAAGCGCCACCCGCAGCACGCCCAAGCGCGCGTTGCCTACGGCAGTTTCCTCACGCACATCGACCACCGTCAGGGGGCTATTAATCAATGGAAACAAGCTCTCAAAACCGATCCCGAGAATGCCGCTGCCCTCAATAACCTTGCCATTCATCTGGGTACCATTGCCCTGCAAACCCAACAGACCCGAGGCATTCAGGAAGCTTTCCGCGCACTCGACAAAGCCATTCAGCTCAACCCCAAGGAACCGCTTTACCGACATAACTTCGCCACGCTCCTTTGCTCCTTCCGGCAACCTGCCGCGCGGTATTACAAAATTAAGCCCCAGCAAATCATCCAGAAAGCCATAGGCGAATATGACGCAGCTATCAAACTGTCTCCCAAAAAATTCGAGTACGCCGCCGATCGGGCGGAAGCATTTTTAGATCTCACCCCTTTCCCTCACGCCGAAGCCATCCGCGCTTGGCAGGCGACACTGGCCATTGCAGAAACTCCTGATGAACGAGACTGGGCCTACCTGCAAACCGCCATCGCCCATTTCAAAGGCGAACAATGGAAACATGTTACTAGCACTCTGAAACGCATGACTGGCGAACATCATCAGCCCCTCGCCAGCCAACTCCGGCGCGCCACCGAGGCGAAACTGAATAAGCCTAAGCCTTAAGGCCAGCCAACAGTTTTTCGTGCACTCCGCCAAAGCCCCCGTTGCTCAGCACACAAATTATATCACCCGGCTTCGCTGCTGCCGTCACATGGGCCGCAATAGATTTAGCATCCGGCAAGTAAGCGGATTCTGTTCCGTTTGCCTGTATGGCCTCAATGAGCGCACCGGGATCCAAGCGATCCCCCTCGGGCAATTGATCCAAGCGAGCCACCTCGGCCACCACCACCGCATCTGCTCCGGACAACGCCTCCACTAAATCATTCTGAAACACAGCCCGGCGTGTGGTGTTGCTTCGCGGCTCGAAAACCGCCCAAACCCGTCGCCCCGGAAACCGCACACGCACAGCTCTCAACGTCTCGGCGATGGCGGTGGGGTGGTGCGCAAAATCGTCAATTACCATGACGCCACTTACTTCTCCCCGCACTTCCATGCGGCGCTTAATTCCTTGAAACGTCTCAAAGGCCGATTGGATTTGCGCCGCACTCAATCCGCAATGGCGCGCCACGGCAATCACCGCTAATGCATTCCGCACATTAAGCTCACCGGCCATCGGCAAGGTGAAAACCGCCCCACCAACCTCGAAGCACGCCCCTTTTTCGGAAAATTTCAGAGCCTCGCCACGAACCTCGTTGCCCGCCCCTAAGCCGAACCGTTGCACTGGGCAATGATCGATTTCCAACAGATCTGCCACGTTTGGGTCATCACCATTGGCCACCAGCAGGCCATTGCGCGGAATGAGATTCACCATACGCCGAAAGCTGGTTTGGATTTGTACAAGGTCATCGAAAATATCGGCATGATCAAATTCGAGATTATTGATTACCGCCACCTCCGGCAGGTAATGGACAAACTTGCTCCGCTTATCAAAAAACGCTGTGTCGTATTCGTCCCCTTCAATGATGAACCACTCGCTGTCCGTGAGGCGCGCGCCCTGTGAAAAGTTATTGGGAATGCCGCCGATCAGATAATTGGGATTCAGGCCGTTGTGATCAAATACCCACGTCAACAGCGAGGTAGTGGTCGTCTTTCCGTGCGTGCCAGCCAACACAATCGAGCGTTTGCCCCGGATAAACGCCTCTTTCAATAGCTCCGGTAGTGCACAATACCGAAGCTTGCGTTCCAACACAGCCTCCGCCTCAGGATTACCGCGACTGATGGCGTTGCCAATCACCACGAGGTCCGGCGTATCAGCGAGATTTTCCTCACAATACCCCTCGCGCACCTCGATGCCTCGGCTCTCGAGAAACGTGGACATCGGCGGATACACATTTTGATCCGAACCCGTCACGCGCACGCCGCGATCCTGCAGGGCCGCAGCCACCGAAGCCATCGCCGTGCCGCAAATGCCGATGAAATGAACGGATTTAAATTGCGGCAACATCAGCCGTTCAGGATTTTTGCCAATAATTCCCCCACCATCTGTGGGTTTGCCTTACCGCGGCTGGCCTTCATCACTTGGCCCTTAAGAAAATTCAGTGCAGCTTCTTTGCCGCTTCGAAAATCATCCGCCGGCCCGGGGTTAGCCTCAATTGCTTCGCGGCAAAACGCCTCCAGCTCCCCGGAGTCACTCACCTGGGAAAGCCCCTTCTCCTCCACTATAGTCGCGGGCGATTTTCCGCTTGCGAACATTTCGGCAAAGACTTCCTGCGCGATCTTGCTGCTGATTTGTCCTCCTTCCACGAGCCCAATCAATTCACCTATTGCCACAGCGGGAAATTTCAGATTCACCACCGATGTCTCGGTTTCCACCAGCTTGGCTTGCAGATTATTAATCACCCAATTCGCCGCTTGCTTGGGATTATTCAATCCTTTCGCAGCTTCCTCAAAATAATTCCCTAACGCAGCATCCCCCACGAACACGTCGGCGTCGCCTGTAGGCAATTCATACTGCTCCATCAACCGGCGCTTGCGGGCTAGCGGCAGTTCCACCACCTCTTCGCGGATCGTCGCCAGCCATTCCTCGGAGGGCCGATG
The DNA here is from genome assembly GCA_913042895.1 of uncultured Verrucomicrobiales bacterium. Classification (GTDB taxonomy): domain Bacteria; phylum Verrucomicrobiota; class Verrucomicrobiia; order Limisphaerales; family UBA1100; genus UBA1100. The sequence goes on from CAJWMQ010000009.1 coordinate 32,298, forward strand.
CGGCATGAGGTCCGGGTCCGGAAAATATCGGTAATCATGCGCGTCTTCTTTCGTGCGCATGCTGTCCGTAATGCCGGCGTCATCATCCCAACGCCGTGTTTCCTGCACAAGCTGACCGCCCTCCTCCAGCACTTCAATTTGTCGGGCAATTTCGTATTCCGCCGCGCGCCGCACGCCGCTGAAGGAATTCATATTTTTGATCTCAATCTTTTCGCCCAACTCCTGCTGTCCTTTGGGCCGAACGCTAATGTTCACGTCGCATCGCACCTGGCCCTTTTCCATGTCGCAGTCACTCACACCGCCGTACTCAAGAATGCTCTTGAGGGCGTTCAGATATTCATAAGCCATGTCCCCGCTGGTAATGTCCGGCTCGGTCACAATCTCAAGCAACGGCACTCCCGCCCGGTTGAAATCAACCCCACTGTAATCGGCAAAATGAAAACTCTTGCCCACATCCTCCTCCAAGTGGGCGCGATTGATCCGCACGGATTCCAGCTCCTCACCCAGCTCGAATTCTACAAAACCGGTGATGGTGGATGGAAAATCCAACTGGGTGAGCTGATAATTCTTGGGATTGTCCGGGTAAAAATAATTTTTCCGGTCCCATTTGGCATAGCCCGGCACATCGCAATTCAGGAGAAAACCGGTCAGTGCCGTTAAGCGCAACGCCTCGGCATTGGGCACTGGCAATACGCCGGGTAGCCCAAGACAAACCGGGCAAACGTTGGTGTTGGCGTCTGCTCCGTATTCATTGGCGCAGCCGCACCACATCTTCGTGCACGTCTTCAACTGCACATGCGTTTCCAGACCGATGACAGCTTCGTATTCCATTAGTCCAGATTCGGTCGATGCGTATGCCAATCCGTGGCTTGTTCATAGGCATGCGCCGCCCGCAGTAGATCCGGTTCCCCAAACGGTTTACCCAACAGTTGTAAACCAATCGGCAATCCAGCTTCAGAAAAACCACAAGGCACACTGATGCCGCACAAGCCGGCAAGATTGCAGGAAATAGTGTAGATATCGGAAAGATACATCTGCAGCGGATCGCCCACCTTTTCACCAATCTTGAACGCCGGCGTAGGCGTGGTGGGGCTGGCAATCAAGTCGACCTCTTCAAAGGCCTTCAGGAAATCCTGCCGAATCAGGGTGCGGACCTTTTGCGCCCGTAAATAGTAGGCATCGTAATACCCACTACTCAACACATAGGTGCCCAAGATTATCCGGCGCTTCACTTCCTCACCAAAGCCGGCTCCGCGCGTCTTACGATTCATCTCCTCTGGATCAGCCCCATCCAGGCGCGCCCCATAACGCACGCCTTCAAATCGCGCCAAATTCGCCGAGGCCTCGGCCGTGGCTATAATGTAATAGGTGGCAATGGCGTACTCCGTGTGCGGCAACGAAATCTCCTTTACCTCAGCCCCAAGTGACTCCAATTGTTTTACCGCCGCATCGGTGGCCGCCTTGACCTCTGGATCCATTCCTTGCACCTGATATTCACGTGGTAACCCTATGCGAAGGCCTTTGACTTCGCCAGATAGTGCCGCGCTGTAATCCGGCACCGGCTCGGGGACATTCGTGGAATCCCGATCATCGGATCCCGCGATCACCTGCAATAACGTCGCTGCGTCACGTACATCCTTGGTGAAAGGCCCCACTTGATCGAGCGAAGAGGCAAACGCTACCAGCCCGTAACGCGAAACACGCCCATAAGTCGGCTTCAATCCCACGCAACCACACAAAGCCGCGGGCTGGCGTATGGATCCGCCGGTATCACTGCCCAGCGAGGCAATACATTCGTCGGCCGCCACCGCCACCGCACTGCCGCCACTGGAACCCCCAGGAATACAATCAGTGTTCCAAGGATTGCGGGCCGGACCGAATGCGGAATTTTCATTGGAACTGCCCATGGCGAACTCGTCCATGTTCAGGCGGCCAAAAACGACAGCCCCCGCGGCGCGCAATTTCTGAATCACCGTGGCATCATAAGGGCTATTGAATTCGCCCAGAATTTTGCTGGCACAATTTAGCGGCTGATCCTTAACCGCCAATACATCCTTAACCGCCACCGGCACGCCAAGCATTGGCAGGTCTTCGCCCGCGGCGCGCGACTGATCCGCGGCATCCGCCTGCGCCAGAGCATCAGCAGCATCAACGCTAATAAAAGCATTGAGCCGGTCATCCACTTTTTCTACACGATCCAAACAAGCCTGCGTGGCCTCCCGAGAACTCAGCTCTCCAGCGCGCAATTGCTCAAGCAACTGATGAATCGTTAGGAAGTGCGCCATGATTACTCGACGATCTTGGGCACCACAAAAAGGCCATTGGCTGTCTTCGGCGCATTCCGAAGGGCTTCTTCCTGGGAAAGGGATTCGCGCGGCTCATCCTCACGCATCACATTGCTCAACGGCGTGGCATGCGCAGTGGGCTCCACATCGGAAACATCCAGCTCATTGAGCTTCTCTACATATTGCAGCACCTCGCCCAACTGCGGGGCCAGTCGCTGCTCCTCCTCAGGCGTCAATTCAATGCGGGCCAGCTTGACCGCGCGGGACAAATCCATCTCCATTTTAGGCCTCGTTGAATTTGCTTTCCACGAGCGTCTGAATGGCATCGGCCGCTTTCTCGGCATCGTCGCCTTGCGCCTCGACCACCAGAGTTGTTCCCTGTCCAGCCGCCAAGGTCATCAGGCCCATGATGCTTTTTCCATTCACCGAATCTTCACCCTTGGTCACAATTATTTCGGACGAAAAGGTGTTAGCCGTGCGGACGAACGCCGCGGCGGGACGGGCATGCAAGCCGGTTTGGTTTTGAATCACCAATTCTCGAACCACACTCTGACCATTACTGCCTGCCATTGTCATGCGAGATACGATTGTCCGGAAATCAGCCTTTGATAGCGAGAATTTATTCAGAGCCCTCGCGCGCCATCTGGGCAATCAGGCGTTTATTCAATTCTTCAGCGGGATTATGCCCCGATCGCTTGAGCTTATTTTGAAAGGCAGCCACCTCCACTAGGCGTGCAATATCGCGCCCCGGTCGGACCGGAATGGTGATGTGCGGAACCCGCACACCCAAAACCTCGGTGGTTTCATCCTCCATTCCCAGGCGATCCACCTCATCCACATCACCCCATTCGCGCAGTGTCACAATGAGGTCCAGCTGTTTTTCGCGACGGATACTTTTCACGCCGAACATGGCCCCCACATCAATGATACCGATGCCGCGCACTTCCATGTGGTCACGCGTCACGCTAGCACTGGTACCAATTACCACACGGCCATCAATGAGCTTGAGCTTGGTGACATCATCGGCCACGAGACTATATCCCCGTTCCACAAGCGCCAACACACATTCACTTTTTCCGATACCACTTTCGCCTTTCACAATCACTCCCACGCCGAGAATATCCACCATGCTGCCGTGTTCCTGTCCGCGCGGCGCAAACAGATCCTCCAGCGCGAGCGTGGCGCGGTTAATAAACTTCATGGTAATCAACGGACTGCGGAAGACCGGAATCGAAAGTCTGTCCGCCAAGGCAAGAAACTCCTTGTCCGGACGAAGGTTCCTGGAAAACACCACCCCGGGAATCTTACAACGGCACACCTGCTCAAAGCGCTCTAGGCGTTCTTCCTTGGCAAGCGATTTCAGATAAGTCGCCTCAGCCGAGCCAATGGTTTGAATGCGTTTGTTAGCAAAATATTTGGTGAATCCCGCCAAAGCCAAGCCGGGGCGATTGACCGTCGGTTCCTTAATAATGCGCTTCAAGCCATCCGCTCCAGCCAACAAATGCAGCCCCAGAGACGATGCATTTTCCAAGTAAAACTGCTCAACGGATATCTTCGGCGTTTTCATTAGATGTTGAATTCCGGCCCGAGGTAAATCTCGCGTGCCTTGGGATCTTCCACAAGTTTTTCTGCATCACCCTCCAGTATCACCCGGCCCTGATGGATCAGGTAAGCGCGATCGACCATCTTGAGCGTTTCGCGTACGTTATGGTCCGTGATCAAAATCCCGAGGCCACGTTCCCGTAATCGTCGGACAATCTTTTGCACTTCATAAACCGCAATGGGATCAATCCCTGCAAACGGTTCATCCAGGAGCAGCAGCTTCGGATTAGTCACCAAAGCACGGGTAATCTCCAGCCGGCGTTTCTCGCCGCCACTCAGCTGATACGCTTTACTGTCTGACAAACTGCTCAGATCCAATTCATCCAGAAGACTCTTCAGGCGCAATTGCCGTTCCGCCGTGCCAATGTCGCAAGTCTCGAGAATCGCGAGGATATTCTCCTTCACCGTCAGCTTACGAAACACCGAAGGCTCCTGAGTGAGATAGCCAATCCCCGCCCGCGCCCGTTCGTGCATGGGCAAATCCGTGATCTCTTCCTGCTCGAAAAGCACAACCCCCTCGTCCGGCCGCACGATACCCACAACCATGTTAAAGGTAGTGGTTTTCCCGGCGCCATTCGGCCCCAGCAAGCCAACAATCTCACCGGGGCTCACATGAATGGACACTCCATCCACCACCCGGCGTTGGGCGTACTCTTTGGCGAGACCCTCCGTGGAGAGAAAATTCATTTATCCGAAGGCGGCTTGGGTTTCCCATCATTTTCCAGCACCGCCTGCTTGGCCGAAAGAGAACCGGTAATCCGATTGTATTCGATCACCTTACCGATCAACACCCCCTGCTTGGTGTACAGCTTGGGGTTGATCGTCAGCACCAGAATCTCGGTGGCCGCCGTGTACAAAGCATGCCCGCCCACCGCACGGGTTTTATCTTTCTTGTTGATGATTTCCACATCGCCTTCGGCCAAAATACGGTCAATGTTTCCTCCCAGCCCAACCATAGGTACCACTGCCGGCTTGCCGCTTTCAATGGGCTTGGTGCCCACTCCTGATTTATTAGGCGTTGGTAAAACCGGTTTTTTGGGAGCCTTCTCCTTGTCGGAAAAATGAATGGTCAACTTGTCGCACAGCAAATCCATTTGCGCATCGATCACAACCACGTCGCCCTGATAAACCGCGATGTTTTTCTGCGGGTTGAACGTGAAGTTCTCCGCGGAGATCACCGTTTTCTCCGGTGCCTTGGGCTTCACCGCTGCCACGCCCGCACTCATGGTCATCATCCCCAGAAGCACCCAGTGTTTGATTACATTATTCATTCAGTGAAAATCCCTGTTTCGTCATGGTTCGCACATTGTTGCTGATCACCAGCAGCGATGGGTTTTGCTGCCAAGAAAAACCGCGACCTTCCAGCACCGCGCCGCCATCGGCACGATACACCCGCATCGGCCCTGAAGAGGATGCCACGCGTGTGCGAAATTCAAAAAGACACGCTGGAGCCTCCATAATCAAGTCAACTTTTCGCTGCACTCCGTCGTATTTGTAGGTCTCCAGACGTGCTCCCTTAACCAACACCGTACCGTTCTTCTGTGGAATTGCCTGATCCCCAGTCAGCAACGAGGTAATCCGGCCTTTGGTTCGGTCGTATTCGGGAAATTTTATTCGCTTTTGAACCCCTTGCCCTGGAATCACTTGAGCCATAGCCCATCCGCCCAAAAGCAAGGCCAACCCAATTCCAATGTATCTATCGATCACGATATCCCTCCGGATGCTTCAACCGACTGATAATAACACTCCACTTGCCCTGTGCACGGATAATCTTATCACAAACCTCCCGAACGGCCCCTTCGCCGCCCCTGGCTTTGGTGGTGTATTTAGCCGCGGTTTTTACATCTGTCCGCGCGTTGGCCACTGCGATGGGAAGCCCCACGCGCTGGAGCACCGCCAGATCATTGATGTCGTCACTCATGAAACAGGCGTCAGCCCAAGTGAGTTTGGCTTTCTTTAGTACCGCCTCAACCGCCGCGACTTTGGGCAGGGATTTCTGCCAGAGATAATCCACCTTCAGTTCCTTAGCCCTGGCCGTGGTCGCCGCTGATTTGCGGTTGGAAATCCATCCCACTGGAATGCCCACATGTTGCAGCAACCGTAACCCCATGCCGTCTTGAATATTAAATTGCTTGAACTCGGTTTTGCCATTCAACATGACCGTGGCATTGGTCAGCACCCCATCCACATCCGTTAGGAAAATCTTCACGCGCTTGAAATGCGCCGCTGTTGTTTTTCGACTCATTGAACCGCCTGATGCACCTTTACCAATTGCTCCAGCACCCTGGGCATTTGCCTAATGGGAATCATATTCGGCCCGTCGCT
>CAJWMQ010000010.1 GCA_913042895.1 uncultured Verrucomicrobiales bacterium
CGGCCGAGCCGCCTTTCAGGCCGGCTTCGAGTCCATTGACCAGCTGATCTTTGTCGGTGGCAGTTGGGGCCAAGGAAAAGAGGGCGCCGGCCATGGCGAGATTGGGGTCAATGGGTTCGGCTCCGTACCGTTGGGCCAGGCGGGGCAGTAGGTGCTGTTGCATCATGGGGGTCTTCCACAGCTCCTGATCGCGCAACAGTTTGACCACTTCTGTTAAATCGGAGGTCGATTTATCTTCGAGCGCCCACCAAAGCAACAGGGGGATGTGCTTGTCGTTGACATCCTCTTCGCGGCGGATGAGTTGGGCCAATATGGGAAAGCTATCCTTGGCGGGCCAGCGTTTGCAAGAGGCGGCGAGACAACTTCGAACCTCGACGTTTTCTTCCGAGCCGGCTAAGGCTGTTAATTGGGTGCGCAGGTCGGCGTTCATGAGGTGACTGTCCCCCAGGAGTCGGATGGTCCAGAACCGAACGTACGGATGCGGATGCTTCAGAGTCTCTTGCGCATACTCGCGGGTAAATCCGCCGCTATGGTTGATGGCCCAAAATGCTTCGAGTGCGAGTTGGTTATCGTTTGCTTTCACCAGCCCTTTCAGGGTGGGGATGATTTTAGGATCCTGGCGATCGGCCAGCAGGCGTTGGGCAGTTTGGCGAAACCACTTATTGGGATTGGCCAGTTCCATGAGGAGCTCGGTGTTCGAATATTTTTTAAGGTCAAACGGTTTGATGGGCTTGGCGGTCTTGGCGTGCATCCGATAGATGCGCCCACTGCTCTTGTGCCATGTGTCGCGCGGATCGAGATGGCTCAGGCGGCTGTCATACCAATCGGCGAAATACACAGCTCCATCCGGGCCGGCCTTGGTATCCACAATTCGAAACCAACGATCCTCGGTGGTAACCATTGGCGGCGTATCCACTGTGCGGAAGGTGGAGGTGTCCGGATACAAGCGGCTGGCTTGCACCCGGTTCACCAGTGCCATGCCGGAGATGATGTTGCCCTCGTAGCCGGGTAGGGCGCCGCCTTCGTAGATGATCGTCGATTGCGCGAACCGCGGTTTATATCCTTCGTGCGCCATATGCTGGTAGTAGCCGAAGGCGTAGGGGTTGGTGAGTGGGCCGTGTTTGCCCCAGTTTTTGGTGAAGCAGCTGCCTTGCGGATAATGCACGCCGCGTGTGTTGCCGTGATTGGTGCCGGAGAACAACCGGCCTTGGCTGTCAAAATCGATGCAAAACGTGTTCCCGCCGCCTTCGCCAAACACCTCGAATTTCTTAGTGCTCGGATGATATCGCCACACGGCCTGGCCGAGAAACTTGATGCCCTGAATCTCCGCGGTACAGGTGCTGCCATGCGCTCCGTAGATCCAGCCGTCCGGGCCCCAACGCAAGCTGTTGGCACCAGAATGAGTGTCTTCCAGACCGAACCCCGTGAGGTGCACCTTGGGATCGCCATCCGGAATGTCGTCGCCGTTTTTATCGGGATAAAACAGCAGGTACGGCGGCATCAATACCCATGCGCCGCCGCGACCGGTGATCACGCTGCGGGCCATGTTCAGGCCGTCGATAAAGGTTTTGTGTTTGTCAAATACCCCGTCGCCGTCGGTGTCCTCGTGAATGGTAATCTTGTCTTTCCCGCGAAAATGACTGGGTGGCGGCGGCGGCACTTTGTCGTATACGGCCCGCAGATACTTGTCGTACTCCACAATCTTCAAGCCGGCGGGGAACGGGTATTGGAGATACTGCGTCACCCACAGCCGGCCGCGTTCATCGAAATACATGTTGAGCGGTTGGGCTACAGCCGGTTCATGGGCGGCCACCTGCATGGCGAGCCCGTCTGCGAGTTTGAGTTTCTTGAGTGCCTCCTCGGGCGAGGCGGGTTTGGACCCGTCATTCAGTGCGCCACGGCCTTTGAAGTTTTCGACAAACGGCTTGAGCGGATCATCAAATTTGTCGGCCGGTTTATCCGCGGCCAAAAGGGATGCGGCCAAACTCAACGCAGAACAAACAGCAACACGCAGCATGGCGCGATTGTGACGCCGCACTGCGGGTGGTCAAAGAAATAAGCCCGCGATGCAGGCATTCGTGTAGCCTACTAGAATACCCCCGGCCATTGCGCGCAGGCCCAAGCTCGCGAGATCCGCTCGGCGCTCGGGCGCCAGTGAACCAATGCCGCCGATTTGAATGGCGATGCTCGCAAAGTTCGCAAACCCGCAAATGGCAAAGGTGGCCAGGGTGAAACTGCGCGGATCCAGCGTCTCCTTGAGGGAGGTGATTTCCATATAGCCGATGAACTCGGTAAATACGATGCGTTTGCCCAAGGCCTGGCCGATGGCATCGCAATCGGCCCAAGGTACGCCCATGAGCCACGCGAAGGGGGCATTGAGCCAGCCAAGGATCTGGTCGAACGTGATCGGTGCATTCACACCGATCCAGTTTTGCGGTAGGATAATGAGGTAATTGAGCAGGGCGATGGCGGCGGTGAATCCGATCAACATGGCCAGCACATTGAGCGTGAGCTTCATGCCGTCGCTGGCGCCTTGGCACATGGCATCGAGTGCGTTGGTGGTTTCGGCCTGCACTTTCTGATCGGCACCATCGGCCGTTTCGCTTTGTTGCGTTTCGGGGAGAAGGATCTTGGCCATGTACAAGGCGGTGGGCGCGGCCATGAACGAGGCCGTGAGCAGATGCCCCGCCTCCACCCCCATGCCGGCGTAGACGGCAAACACGCCGCCGGCAATCGTCGCCATGCCGCCGACCATCATAGTCATCAGCTCGCTCTTAGTCATGCCTTTGAGATAAGGTTGAATGACCAGTGGCGCCTCGGTTTGGCCCATGAACACATTGGCGGAAGTGCAGAGGCTTTCGCTGCCGCTGGTGCGCATCACGCGTTGCATCACCCAGGCTATAGCGCGGACAATTCGCTGCAGTACCCCAAGGTGGTAGAACAAGCTTGAGATCACTGCGACTAGGATGATGGTGCCGCAAATGGTGATGCCCAGCACCATGGCACCGTTGTCCCCAAAAACCGGTAGCAAAGCTTCCCGTTTGGCTAGTGGCCCGAAAATCAGTTGGGTGCCTTGTTTGGCGAAATAGATGAGGTTGGCGGCGGCGGTGTTGGCTTGTTCATACACCCAGGCACTGAAGGCACTGGGGCGGATCATGATCAGGGCGATCAACGCCTGCAAGCTCAGGCCGGCCAGAACTGTGCGCCAGGGGAATTGCTGGCGTCGTACCGAGAGTCCCCATGCGAGGGTAATGAAGGCGGCGAGGCCGATCAGGCTCATGAGTTGTGTCATATTAAGGGGTGTCAGGTTGGGTGTGAATAAGGGTTTTTACGGCTCGATTGCCTTGGGTCATTTCCTGAAAGATCGTCGGTAATTCGTTTAGCGTACATTCGACGGTCACAAAATCCTCGGCTCGAATGCGTCCGGCCTCAATATGTTCAAGCGCCTTTCGGATGGTGGCGGGCGAATGGTGGAAACTGCCAAGGAGCGTGAGGTTGCTGTAGTGGATGGTTTCGGTGTTCAATGTGATGGAAGTTCCTTTTGGGCAGCCCCCGAAGAAATTGACGGTGCCGCCCTTGCGGACGAGCTCCACGGCGGCTTCCCAGCAGGCCGGTTTGCCGACGGCTTCGATTACCACGTCAAAGAGGTCGTTGGCGTTGACGGCCGCCACCACATCTTCTCCTTTGACTTCATGTGTTATGGCACCAAGTTGAGCGGCGGTTTGCAAGCGGGCTTCACCGCGCCCGGCCAAATGCACCTCGCAGCCGATGTCCTGAGCGAGCGCGGCAAACATCAGTCCAATCGGGCCAGAGCCTATGATTAGAATTCGTTGGCCGGCTTGGAGTTCGCAATCGTCGGCTCCCTGCACCACGCAAGCCAAAGGCTCGGTGAGCGCCGCGTCAGCAAAGGCAGTATCGGTGGACAAAGGCAGTAGATTCTTTTCAACGATGCGGGCCGGCACCACGATTGATTCGGCGTAAGCGCCATTTAGAAAGAGAAGGTCGTCGCATAGGTTGGGTTGATGATTTTTACAATAGCGGCACTCTTCGCAGGGGGCGGAATTGGCGGCCACGACACGGTCGCCGATTTTCCAACCAGCAACATCCTCGGCCATCTCAGTAATCGTGCCGGCAAATTCATGGCCAAACACGGCCGGTGGTGTGATCATGCGGGCGTGATACCCGCGGCGGTACACCTTGAGGTCCGTGCCGCAGGTTAGCGCAGTTCCAATCCGAATGCGCACTTCGCCGGTCTGCAGGACAGGTGCATCGGTTTCCTCGATTCGGACATCCTCTTGACCATGAAGGACGGCGGCCTTCATTTGGGTTTTCCTCCCGTGGAACCGGGTTTGGGGTCGGCAATGCGGTCGAGGATGAGCACTAGTCCCGCTCCCGCCAGCATCAGCAGCAGGGCGTGAAATAGGGCCTGATCGGGCACCGGATAATTCCATTCATAACCAGTGATCTTGATCTTGTCTTCGAACTGTTTGGTGATCTCAGTTTTCCATGGCCAAATGACGGCAAGAGAGCCAATCACAAATCCGGTGAGGCCGGCCAGAGTGGGAGCCTTGAATTTATTAAGAAAATGGGACAAGGTATGAGAAAAGCCCAGTAGACCGACAGCGCATCCGAGGCCAAAGGGGACCAGAACGGGCAGAGCGGTTTTGAAATCGCGAAGGTTTCCAATGGCGCCAATGACCAGTCCGTAGTTTCCCATGAGGATCAGGATAAACGAGCCTGAAATGCCAGGGAGGATCATGCTGCACATGGCGATGACGCCGCAAAGGAAGAGATAGCCGGGATTGTCGTTTTGCTGAAGCGGTTCCAGAAGTAGCACGGCGGCTGCGATGGCGATGCCGATGAGTAAGGCTAGGCCGGTGATGGGGTTCCATTTTGGAATCTGTTTGGCGACGATGAACACTGAGGCCAAAATGAGGCCAAAAAAGAAGGCCATGGTCAGGATCTCGTGGTTGGCCAACAGAGTCTCCAGTAATTTTGCCAGCGTAATGATGCTGGTAACCAGACCAATTCCGAGCGCGCACACAAACGGGCCGTTGAGTGATTCGAAGCATTTTTTGAACTGTCCCTGCGTTAGCTGTTTGAGCGGGCCCCAGCCGAATGATTTGATGGTGTCGATCAGTTCCTGATAGATACCACTGATCAGAGCGATGGTGCCGCCGGATACGCCGGGAATGACGTTGGCTGCTCCCATGGCCGCACCTTTTAGCGCAGTTCCCACGAAGCGCGTGACACTCATCGGCTCGCCTCCCACAGGCGCAGTAAACGACATGGAGACGGCGGGGTCAAGCGGCCTGCCCTCCGCGGTACAGGCGGGGCACCCGATGGGTGATGGCGGTAAGCGTTTCCCATGGGATCGTGCCGGCCCATTCAGCGAGTTGGTTGGCCGTGATGGTTTGGCGTCCCTGCGAGCCGATCAACACGGCTTCATCCCCACATTGCACGCCGGGGACGCGTGAAACATCCACCAACATCTGGTCCATGGTAATGCGGCCCAAGACCGCGCAGCGTTTGCCGCCGATTAATACCCGCGCTTGTCCGCTGCCACTGGAGAAATAGCCGTCGCCATAACCGGCGGTAAGCGTGGCCACGCGCATTTTGCGGGAGGCGGTAAAGCGTTGGCCGTAACTCAGAGGCGTGCCTTTGGAAATGGTTTTCAAAAAGCTCACGCGGCATTTCCAGCTGAGGGCGGTTTGGAGATTTTTTTTCAAAACAGCCGGTGCGCGGCGGCGGCCCGGCGGGAGCACGCCGTATACTAACAGGCCCGGGCGGGCGAGATTGTAGATGCTGTCCGGTTCGTGAAGGAGGGCCGCACTGTTGTTGGCGTGAAGGTAGTCAAGGTCCTGATCAAGGGATTGAACCAATTGACTAAACGCCTGCCGTTGACGGCGGGAGAATGAGGCATTATCTTCGGCTGAAGCGTAGTGGGTGTAGAGGCCGTTGATCTCGAGACGAGGCAGCTTGGTTGCCGCCTGAATCAATTGCAGAGCATCCGGGGTTGGCACACCCAATCGGCCCATGCCAGTATCGACCTTGATATGGGCGCGGACTGTTTTTTTAAGTTTCCCAGCGGCCTTGGAAAATCGGCGGGCCTCCTCCAGCGAAGAGAGAGTGGGCATGACGTTGTCATTGATTGCCCGCTCAGTTTCTTCTGGGAGACAAGCACCCAGCATTAGGATGGGCCAGCCGCGGCCTACTGCGCGAATGTCACGGGCTTCATCGAGGTTGGCTACGCCAAAGACATCCGTGCCCGACTGCATCAGCAGGGCGGCGATTTGGCGGAGACCATGGCCGTAGGCGTCAGCCTTGACCACGGTGAGAATTTGGTTGCCGGGACCTATGCGATGACGCAGCCACGCGAGATTGTTGCGCAACGCGTCTAGATCGATTTCAGCCCAGCACCGGTGAGGAAAGCTCACGCGCGAAAATGACCCAAGGCCGCGCGGGCGGGCAAGGGGAGGTCATTCACAACTGCCGCGGCGGTGGCGCCTTGGTGAATTCCGTGGGGCGCAGATAGATCGGCTCGATTTCGCAGCCGCGAATGCGATCCGGCCGTGCCGTAGCCAGTTGGGCGAGCACAGCCGCCGAGGGGTAAAGTGGTTCGCAGCTGGGAAAACCGGCGGCGTCCGGACCGTACGCCTTCAGCTCGGCGGCTGAGGTTACGCCTATGATGCTGAGGGGAGTGGTTTCCAGTTGTGCCTGGTCATCGAGCTGCCAGGCGCAGTGATAATATTCATGGCGCTGGGCATCGATGATGAAATCGGTTTCGCCACGTAGGCCATTGCGGCGGGCGGTGGCCGCGAGGATTTCAGCGCTACTTACCGCGCAGAGCGGTGTGTCCCGGGCTAGTTGCCAACCCTGTGCCACGGCGATGGCCGAGCGAATGCCGGTGTAACTGCCAGGGCCGATGCTGAGGGCGAGACATTCGATTTCATCGCGGTCGATTTGAGCTTGATCGAGGGTTTGCTCGATCAGGATCAGCGGGCCGGTCTTGAGTTGGTCGGTGGTAATCTCGCTCAACACATCAGCGTCATCCGTGACGGCCACCGACCGTTGTCGTGAGCTGAATTCAAGCGCCAATATCTTCATAACGAATGAGGCGTTCGTGTTCGCCGGTTTGTTCGAGGGTCACGTGCCGGAAATCCGCCGGGCGCGGGCCCGTCCAACGGTTGAACCATTCGATCACTGCGATGCCCTCGGGTTGGAAATAGGGTTCGAGTCCACTGGTGAGAATTTGGTCATCATTTTCCAGTCGATAAAAGTCCAAATGCTCTAGCTTTAGCCGGCCTTCGTATTCGCACACCAACGTGAATGTGGGTGAGGTGATCGGTTCGGTGATCCCAAGGCCGCGCGCGATGCCCTTAACCAAATGCGTCTTGCCAGCGCCTAAATCTCCTTCGAGACCAATCACCCAACCGGGCCGCGCTGTGGCGGCCCATTGTTCGCCAAGGGCGAGCGTGGCTTCAGGACTGTTCGAGGTGATCGTATCCATGGAGAGTGAGCGGTTTTACGCCCTTATCATCGCGCAGGGCAATGCCGGGTTGGTCGGTGATCTTGCCAATGCAATGCAACGGCGTCTCGGGGAATGCCGATTTCCAGCCATCCAGCAGAGGAACAGCATCCTTGGACGAAACCGTGAACAGGAGTTCGTAATCTTCGCCATCGGTTAAGGCGGCGAGCAGGGCGGTTTTGCCACTGGGATTATCCCGGGCCCGTTCCTTGGCCGCACGTCGAATGGGTAGGGCGCGGGTGAGCAATTCGGCCCCAGTTTGGTCGCTCAACAAATGCCGCAGATCCGTGGCCAATCCATCGCTGAGATCGATCATCGCATGCACGATGTCTTGATCTGAAAGCCAGCGGGCTTCCTTGAGGCGAGGGGTGAAATTCAAATGGTGTCCAGCCAGTGATCCGCCCAATTCGCCACTCACAAAAATGGCATCGCCCACAGCACTGCCGGTGCGGAGGATGGGTTTGCTGGCTCTGCCGATCAAGGAAATGGAAAGAGTGAGTTGCGACAAACTGGTGGTTTCACCGCCGACTATGTTTACGTGATGTTCACGGGCGCAGTCGCGGAGGCCTTGATAAACGGCTTCGATCAAACTCGGTTCCATTTCTGCATGAACCCCGAGCGTGATCAGGGCGTGGGTCGGCGTTCCGGACATGGCGGCAATATCCGATAACGCGCGCGCTAAGGCTTTGCGTCCGATGGTTTTTGGGGGGGTGTCCCGTTCGAAATGGATGCCTTCGACGATGGCGTCGGTTTTGAAAAGCAACTTGGAACCGCCCCAGTCGAGCACGGCGCAGTCGTCGCCGGGGCCAGTTAAGACGGATGAATCGGCGGGGAGATCCTGAGTGAGGCGTTGGATGAGTTCAGTTTCGCTCAGGCTCATTGGGCGATTTGGGGAAGGAGTTTGATCATGGCGAAGTTGACGGCATTAAACGCGGCGTGCATCAGGATGGGCGCGACAATGGAGCCGGTCTTTTCGTAAAGCCAAACCAAGATGACCGCAAGCACCGTGAGCGGCAGCATGAGCGCCAGCGAGCCATGTATGGCGGCGAAGAGGAGTGAGCTGGCGGCAATCGCCAGGCGGCGGTGGCCCAAGTCGCGTAGTGAGGGATAGATGACCCCGCGGAAGAGCAGTTCTTCGCAAATCGGCGCCATCACCACCACGCTGAGTGCCTGTAGGGCAAGCTCAGGCGGAGCGCTGGCTCGGGCGACCATTTCCACGGCCTCTTGTGAAGTCGGCTCACCGCCCAAGGCGATGATCAGTTGCTGGGACACCAAATGCAGACCAAGGGCGGGGACAACGAAGCCGATGCCGAATAAAATTGGCAGGCCCAAGGTGCGGGGACGATCGTTGATTCTACCGAAGGCCGCGCTCCAGGAAATCTTGTGGTATCGCAGAAGAAAGGCGATTAGACCTAGCGCGCTGAATTGAACAAACACAATGTTGGTGGCCAGTAGTCCAATGCGATCGCGCAGGGTGCCGGGAAAAGTCACCGAGATTTTCGGGCCCTCTTCGGGAGTCAGGGTGAGCGCGTGGCGGTTGAGCGCTGGGGCTTCGCCTTGAAACTGGTAAGTGCCGTTGTGCTCAACATGCGTGTAGCGCGCGGAATCGAGAAACTCCACGTTAAGGGTTTGGTTGCCGTCTTTCACGGTGTGTTGGCCTTCAATTTTGGGAGGAAGCAACAGGTTGAAGGCGAGTTGGCCGAGCATGAGTGCGAAAATCCAAGCCAGCAGGAGTTGCATGACTTCAAATGGATTCCATGGGACGCGCGGCGTCATGCGCGGACGGTAGGAAATGCGGCCGTTGGTGACGATGAAAAACGGGCGTTCGGCATTGCCGTGCGTTGGCCGGCTGCCTACACTGCGCGGCTCATGAGCGAATCCTATCAGCGCCACGACCAACGGACTGTCGATCAACTGCGTCCAATTACTTTTCAAAACAACATAGCCCCGCATGCTACCGGCTCCACCTTGATCGAGTGGGGTGAAACTCGAGTCATTTGCGGGGTGAGCATCGAGGAAAGTGTCCCGCGCTGGATGCAGGCTCAGGGTGTGGAAGGCGGCTGGATCACAGCCGAGTATTCCATGTTGCCTTACTCCACGCTCGACCGGAAGCGCCGTGATGTGAGCAAGGGCAAGCTCGACGGGCGCTCAACGGAGATTCAGCGACTGATTGGCCGGTCATTGCGGGCGGCGTTGGATTTGAAAAAGCTTGGTAGTCGGACGGTTTGGATCGATTGCGATGTTCTGCAGGCCGATGGCGGCACGCGCACCGCCTCGATCACCGGAGCCTATGTGGCCTTGAGCCTGGCGGTGAACAAGCTGATCAAAGAAGGTAAGCTTTTGGAGAGTCCGTTTCTAGATCCGGTAGCCGCGGTGAGTGTTGGGGTGGTGGAAGGCACGCCGTTGCTGGACTTGTGCTACGTGGAGGATGTGGCGGCCGAGGTGGATATGAACCTCGTCATGACCACGACTGGACGGTACATCGAGGTGCAAGGCACCGGCGAAGAGGCGACGTTTAGCGCAGATCAATTGAACGAAATGCTAGCTCTGGGGAGCACGGGCGTGGAGGCACTGGCCAAACTGCAGCAGGAAGCGATTGCCGCCGGGTAATGAAGACGGCTTTTCGGCAGGTATCACTAACCACTACGGACGAGGCCGAAGAGGCTGTGGGATGGGTGCTAGAGAAGGTGTTTGAACAAACGCCCTCGGTGTTCACTCATCCGGAAAAGCTTGGGCCCATTCTGTCGGTTTATCTCAGTGAGAAACAAACGGTCACCGAAGCGCACCGGCACGCCGTACAGGCGGGATTGAAGGCCGTGGCCGAGTGCGGTTTGACAGTCGGAGCCGGGCAGTTGGAGGTCAAACGTTTGCGGCGGGAGGACTGGGTAGATTCCTGGAAAAGGCATTTTAAACCGATCGACATCCAGGGGAAACTGCTGCTGAAACCTAGTTGGCGCAAAGAGAAGGCCAAGCCGGGACAGAAAGTGGTGATCCTCGATCCGGGACTGAGCTTCGGGACGGGCCAACACGCCACCACCAAGTTTTGCCTGCGCCAATTGGTGGCCCTGCGGAAGGTCGGGCAGGAGCAGGGTTTGTTGGATGTAGGGACGGGGTCAGGAATCCTCTCGATAGCGGCGGCAAAATTGGGGTATCGGCCGGTCCAAGCGTTTGATTATGATTCCGAAGCCGTGCGCGTGGCTCGCCGGAATGCAGTGAAAAATCGCGTGTCGGATCGGTTGCAACTCAAGATCGGGGACGTGACTCGGCTTTCGTTGAATGCGCGGGTGAAACACGATGTGGTGTGTGCAAACCTCTTTTATGATCTGCTGATTGCCAATGCGGAACCGTTGATTGGCCGCGTGAAACCAGGCGGGGCACTGGTGTTGGCGGGCATTTTGGATACACAATTTGCTGAAGTGCGGGCGGCATTTGAGGTGCGAGGGATGCGTTTGCACCGTACTCAATGCCAAGGTGAATGGCGTAGTGGCCGGTTTGTTCACGCTCACTAACAATCCGATGACGGTCGGGTTAAGTGTTGCCTTTTACTCATTGAGCATATGGATAGAGAGGCAAACTCCCAGTACAGCTAATCTGGTGCTCAAGGTGACTGAATACATGCCAATTTGGTGAGGGACACGGTGATAATGATCATCACCGAATGCTTGAGGTATGAAGCGTAAATTGATCAGCGCGATGATGTAAGCGCTGGTAAAAGCGGTCGCAAACCCTAGCCGTCCCAGTTCATCGACCTAAAATTACGAGACCGTTAGTACTTCAGCGGCAATGCTCTGATGAGCGTGACCAAAATCAATTTTGAAGACTATTTGCAAAAACAGTCGAAAAAGAGGGGCCAGACGGGAGGGTTTCAGTGGGCCTTTCGAAAATTATTTCATTAACAGCATTTGACGCGCGCGTTTGATGGCGCGGGTGAGCTGGCGCTGATGTTTGGCGGGGAATCCGGTGTATTTACGCGGCAGAATGCGGCCTTGGTCAGTTACATAGCGGCGCAGGAGATCCACGTTTTTGGGTTCAAGATCGGCAATGTTCACGTCCACTTCCGGCTTGGGGCGGGGTGTGCGACGGGTGGTGGAGTTATTATTTTTGCGAGGGGGCATGGTTACTTGATTTCGCGGTGGAGAGTGTGGCGGCGCAGGTTGGGGTTGTATTTCTTTTTCTCAACTCGCTCGGTTTGGAGCTTCTTGTTGCGGGTGCTCATGTAGCGGGAGACTGGTTTGCCTTCCGCCTTGGCTTCGGTGCATTCGAGAATGACAATTTCGCGTGGCATGATGATTTAAATTACTTGATGGATTTGGCTCCGGAATCAGCGGATTCGGAAACGGTGGTTTTGCTTGCACCGGCGCCATCAATGGTGCCGAGGCTGCCGAGTTTATTACGTTGCCGTACGGCGCCGT
This sequence comes from uncultured Verrucomicrobiales bacterium, assembly GCA_913042895.1. Lineage (GTDB taxonomy): Bacteria > Verrucomicrobiota > Verrucomicrobiia > Limisphaerales > UBA1100 > UBA1100. Next base: position 11,941 of record CAJWMQ010000010.1, read on the forward strand.
CTTTTTCTAAACGGGCCTGAGCTTCCACGGTGTAGCGGGCCCAAGGAACAGCGGTGAGGCGAGTTTTGGAAATTTTTTTTCCGGTAAGCTCACAAACCCCATAGGTGTTTTTCTCGATGCGCTTCAGGGCTTCATCAATTTCATAAACGGCATCCTGATCGGAAGAGAGCAGGCTGAGTGCGTTGTCGCGGTCAAAATTGTCTGTGCCGGAATCCGCCATGTGCATTGAGTAGCTACTCATTTCCTCGGCGGATTCCTTCTTGAGGTCATCCATCTGGTGGGTGAGGCGATTGCGCAACTCAAGTAGGACTTCGTAGAATTTTTTCCACTCGGCCTTGACGCGAATCTTCGACACGGGCGCCTTGGCCTTGGGCAGTTTCTTGACGGGGGTCTTCTTGGAGCTGGCAATGCCAAGGATGGAGGCAGCGGAAGCGGCGGCAATATTTTTGCCCTTCTTCTTGGAGGCCTTTTTCTTGGCAGGAGCCTTAGCGGGTGCAGCCTTCTTGGCGCCGGGTTTTTTAGCCGGCGCTTTCTTGGCTTTCGGAGCGACTTTCTTTGCAGCCTTGGGTGCGGCTTTTTTGGCCGCCTTTTTCGCTGTTTTCTTCTTTGCTGCCACGATTTAAAAGTGTCTGGTTTGTCGGTTTTTACGCAAAAGGGTTGGGGAATCTATCAAAAGATTACTGGATTGCCACAAAAAAGTGATCTTTTTTGCCAGTGAGTTTTCGGCTTTTTTAGCCTTTTTCTATGCAAGCGTAGGCGTTGTGGTTGTGGATGCTCTCGAAGTTTTCAACCTCCACTTTGTACCAGGTCACGTGTGGATGGGCGTTTAGGCGAGTGGCAACGTTGCGGACCAAGTCCTCCACAAACACGGGATTCTCGTAGGCGTGCTCTGTGACGTGTTTTTCATCCGGCCGTTTCAGTAGGGAATAGAGTTCACTGCTGGCGCTGGCTTCGGCTAGGTCGATGACATCTTCTATCCAAATTGTTTCGCTGCTGCGCAGTTGGACGGTGACTTCGCCACGTTGATTGTGGGCGCCGTGCACGCTGATTGCCTTGGAGCAGGGACACAAGGTGGTTACTTGGGTGCGGACTTCGAGCACAAAATCAATCTCCGAACCATTGGCGGTGGCATCAAACTTAGCGTTGTAATCTAGTAGGCCGGTTTTTCCGGTGACGGGAGCGGCTTTTTCCAGAAAAAATGGGAAATCTATTTCCAGATGCGCGGTTTCGGAATCGAGACGTTCCTGCATGGCGGTCAGAATTTCCGGGATATTTTCCACGTGCACAACATTGCCGTGGGTATTGAGCACCTCTATGAATCGGCTCATGTGCGTACCCTTAAAGTGATGAGGCAGATCCACAAACATGCCGATAGTGGCAATTGTGTCTTGATGGGCATTGGCCTTGTCGCGAATGCGAATTGGGAAACGCAGGTTGCGCACACCTACCTTGTCGATGCGTAGTTCGCGATGGTCGCGTTCCTTCTGGGTATCAGTTAGTTCTGTTGGCTTATCGCTTTCCATGAGCGGGGCGAAATGTACCACGAAAACCGGTGTCGGCAAATGTCTTTCCGTTTAGCTGCTTTTTGGGGTAAACTTGGTCATGTTTTGGAGATGGTTGTTTACTCTGTGCGTAACGGTGTGGGTTCTGCAAGGCACGGAGACCTTCACGGTGGTGACGTATAACGTGGAGAATTATTTCCTGGAAGATTTTGGCACTCGCAAAGCCAAGTCGGAGGCGTCGCGAATGAAGGTGGTGGAGTATCTTGAAGCCATCGATGCCGATGTGATTGCGTTACAGGAAATGGGGAGGCGGGCGGCGTTGACGGAATTGCGGGGTCGTCTGAAGGCCAAGGGATTGGATTATCCGCATGAAGCTTGGGTTGTGGGGCCGGATCCGACCATTCATTTGGCTATGCTCAGTCGGTTTCCAATTGCCAAGAATCGATCGCAAAATCAAGTATCTTATCTGCTGGATCGTAAACGTTTTCAAGTAAGTCGAGGGGTAGGTGAGGTGGAGGTTCAGGTGAACTCACAGTATCGGTTTGTTTTGTTCAATGCCCATTTGAAATCCAAGCGGCCGGTTGGGTTTGCAGATCAGGCCGCCATGCGGTTGGAGGAGGCACGGGCGCTGCGGAGGTTGGTGGTAAAGCGTTTGAATGCCAACCCGGATGAAAACCTACTTGTTGTTGGTGATTTTAATGACACGCCTAATACGGATCCGATCAAAGACTTGATCGGGCGCAGAGCGCCTCGGTTGGTTGATTTGCGGCCAGTGGAGCACAATGGGGATCAAGCACCGCATCCCACCAATCAAAGCTATGGGCCGCGCCGTGTGGCGTGGACTCACTTTTACTGGGCGAAAGATGAGTACTCGCGGTTGGATTATCAATTAGCAAGTAAGGGTATGGCGCGTGAGCTGGACCGTTCGGGTACGCGGGTTCAGGCTATGGCGGATTGGGGTGCGGCCTCAGATCATCGCCCGGTGGTGGCGCGGTTTTTCGCCAACGATCGTTAGTCGAATCCGGGTTTGCGCGGGAACGCCTTGAGCGAATAATTGAAGGAAAGGGCCATCTCGTTGTCGCGTCGGCCGGTGTCTTTCCGGAAAGAGAGGTCTAGGAAAAAAGTCCAGCTGCGCATGTCCCGGTGAAGGGTGTAATCGTGTTGCGTCAATTCACCGGCTTTGGCATCAAAATATTGGCGGGTGCTGAAAGACCAGTTTTCGTTCAAGCGTAGTCCGGCTCCGCTGTAGTAGACATCAGTGCGGTCGGCCGTGCTGGTGCTTGGATGGGCGAGGTAATAATACTGTCCGGCGGTCAGGCTCCAGCGATGGTTTTGGGGGTGGAGGTTGATGCCTTGGTTGAAGGCGCGCCATAGGGAGTTGTCGACGTCATATCGCAGGTTGGAGTACAGGCTAATCCAATCGCGCGGCTGGATTTGGGCGTCGGAGAAGAGATCAGCGAAAGTGGCTTGGTTGATGTTTGGATCAATACGCCAATCGGTGTAGACATCCCAGTCCACCACATCGACCACGGCCTCATCGCGCTTGGTTTGAAGACGGTTGCGGAGGCTGAGGCGGACGACGTTTTGGCTGTCGATATTATCGATGGCGTTATACTCGGGCAGTTCCAGTGGTAATAGGCGTGGACTGGTGATTTCGTAATCAAACTTATCCAGTTCATCAGGCACGCGATTTGGGCGGGGGATGAAGGCAAAGTTGATGGAGGGCTGAATGATGTGTCGTGCGCCGGTATCAATGCCCAGCAGGCGGCTGTTCAACTCCGGCATCATTTTTGAGAGCTTGGTGGAAACCTCCACGCCCGTGTGTACCACGTAGCGTTCACTGCTCGGCTTGGTGCTGCCCAAGCCGTTGCTTTCTCCGTAATGTGTGAAACGTGCGCCCACGCGCGGGGTGACATTCAACCAGCCGCCGATGGTCTTGGGTATGTAAATCTGATGCAGAGTGTCGGCCCGAAGCAAACCGTAGTCCTCACTGGAGCTGGCGTAGTCGTAGCGGCGCTGGAAGTAGCCCACGGTTGATTCGGTGTCATAATAAAGCGGGGTGTTTCCGAGCTGGTGTCGGGTGCCGGTGAATTGAATGTCCGGGCTGCGCTGAATCCCCTCATAGAAGGCGTTGACACGGGGCTGCATCACCACGCTGAGATTATAGTTGTCCCAGTGATTGGCTACTTCCAGAAAGCTGTTTGGCTGGACGTTTTGTCGGTAGCGATCCTCAAAGAAATCGCGGCGCATGTATTCGTCGGATTCGTATTCTAGTACGCCGATGGCACTGAATTCATCCTTCGAGTAACGGTGGTTCCATTGGGCTAGGTTGCGTTCGCGGGAAATGGCTAAGCCACGGGAATCTGTTAGCGGTTCATCATCTGAAGCATGATACAGGTTTAGATTACCTTCGCCCCATTCGGGGGTTTTATATTCCAGCGTGGGGCCAAGGCCAAAGCCACGATCGGCGCGATAGTCCAGGTTGAACTCACCTCCCAAGTATTCATTGGAAGGCCACCTGACGGCACTCAGCAGGAACGCACCCCATTCACTCTTGAAGCCGGGTTCCAAGTGGATGTTCCACGGGTGGCGTTTGAAGCTGCGGCGGTAGTAAGGTAAGTAGAACACTGGCACCTTACCCACGTGCACCACCGCGCCACGGAAGATGGCGTGTTCGCCGGGGACTACCTCTACCTCTTTGGCTTTGATGAAGAAGTCCGGGTTTTTGGTGTCGTCCGTGGTAAGAATGGTGTTTTGCGCGCGATAGACGCCATTCGTTTGGTCGCCTGTCATCGCTTCGCCTTTCAAAAACACCGCTAATGAACCAGACCGGAAACGGGCGGACTCAATGGTCTTGGTGCGGAAGTTGTAGGTGAGCTGTTCAGATTTCCAGATCGTGCCATCGCGTCGTAATGTTACCTTGCCGTTGGCTGCGGCCGTGCCAGCCTTTTGATTGATGATCGCCGCGTTTGCGGTAAGCTCCGCCTCGTTGGGCGTACCGGCTTTATATGTCACACGTACGCCGTTGGTGGCGGTCATACTGCCGGAGTTCACATCATACTGGATTTGGCCTTCCTTGCTCAGGGCTTCCACTTTCCACGGCGATACCACGGGCGCGTCCTGAGCTTGTAAACCTCCTCCGAAGATAACCTCCCCGGCCAATGCCAAAATAAGCAGTGGCTTCCTCATCAGCGGGGAAACTAGACCAGACTGTGTCGAATCTTCCAAACTGGACTTATCCCCATTTCCGATGGGATTGACGGGGTTTGAGACTTGGTGGACCCTCAGCGCATGAAGTTTTCGGCCGCAAAGGCGCTAGTTCAAAACGGCAACTAGTTTGATGGCTCAGGTTGCGTACGGATTCACCATCCCAGCTATGGGTAAATCAATTTTTTAACATGAAAATCACAGCAATTATGATCGTCTTTAATCTGCTCATGCTTGATCCTGTTCGAGCGGCAGAAGCCAAACCCGCGATTGATAATTCCGTGCGCGGGACTGGGCCGGCCAACGATCCAACGCGGCAGACCGATGCGGATTGGATGGATGATCGCTATGCCAAAACCAAGTTTGGCCCGTTTGTTTCCGGGCATATCGCAACACCGAAAGGGAGCACGCACAAAGGCATCGCCGTGCGGGTGGGGTCGAAGGGCGAGGGCACAATGGTCTTCGATACCGATCTCTGCGTGTGGCGTGCCGGTTGGACGGGCGGTTTCCTGAAGCCCCATCCGCGTCGGTATGGTTTGATCAATCCGCTGACGCCGGAAGGAACGATGGTTTTTTCCAGTCCGGCCAGTCCGGGTGTGGCGAATGAGGCCGGCTCCTTTGCTGATCCTCGTAATCCCAAGAACGGCCCGTTGCCTCGGGGGCATGTGCGTTACAAGGGCATCTATCTGGCCGTCGACCGTGCGGTGTTGCGTTATGACGTGGGTAAGACGGAGATTTACGATACCCCATGGATTCGTGCCGGGGCGGATGGGTCCTTGCAGTTTGAGCGTGTGGTGATGGTGAAGTCGGCGAATGGGAAAAGGTTCACCATGAAACTCACGGATGTGACGGCGAAGATCAACCTGAAGGAATTGCAGGTGGCCGGCGGAGGTGAGATACAGGGCATTACTCTGGAGCCGGGAGTGCTTCGCTGGGGCGCGCCGATTGTTACTCAAGGTGTGGTGGATCGGCGCAAAACGCCGTTTGCCATCGATACCATCACGGTACCCTACAAAAATCCGCATCAAGCGTTGATGTTTACAGCCGGACATGATTTCACGGCCAACGGCGATTGCTATGTGGCGATGGTACACGGGGATGTTTGGAAGGTGACGGGCATTGATGCGGAATTGAAGGCGGTGAAGTGGCAACGGTTTGCCACGGGATTGTATCAGCCGTTGGGGCTGCGGGTGGTGAAGAATCAGGTGTACGTATTGGGCCGCGACCAAATTACGCGACTGCATGATCGTAATCAGGACGGCGAAGCGGATTTTTATGAAACGTTTAACAACGACATCATGATCGGTGGCGGGGGGCATTCGTACGCCACCTGTTTGGAATCCGATCCGGTAGGGAATTTGTATTTCATTCGCTGCGCCGAAGGCACGCCGCATGGCGGAGTGCTGTTAAAGGTGTCGGCTGATGGCAGTCGGCTCTCGGTGGTGGCTACTGGTTTTCGTAATCCGAATGGGCTTGGCGTGAGCCCCAGCGGAGTCATCACCGCCGCGGATCAACAGGGCACGTGGGTGCCGGAGACGCGATTGGATGTGATTAAGCCCGGCGGATTTTACGGCTACATGCCGATGCATAAACGGGCCACGGAACCGACGACTTATGATCCACCCCTCATGTGGATTCCACGAGTGCTGGACAATTCGGCCGGCGGTCAGGTGTGGGTGCCTAAGAATCAATGGGGTGCTTTCGGCGGCGGGCTGATCCACTTCTCGTACGGTCGCTGCACGATGATGAATGTGATCAGCGATGGCGGAGATAACGGCGGCGCCGTGGCCTTGCCGGGCCGTTTTCTATCAGGCGCCTGTCGCGGGCGGTTTAATTCCCAGGACGGCCATTTATATGTGTCAGGTCTGCGCGGATGGCAGACGGCCGCCGTGCGTGATGGTTGTCTCCAGCGCGTGCGTTATACCGGTGAACCGTTTCCCCGCCCGGTGGGGTTTAAGGTGCAATCCACCGGCATTCAGCTGGCTTTCAGTGAACGCCTCGACAAGAAGATTGCCGAGGATGTCGACAGCTACGCGGTCGAACAGTGGAATTATAAGTGGTCCGGCACCTACGGGTCCAAAGACTGGTCGGTGAAAGATTCCTCAAAACTCGGGAGAGATGCGGTAGAAATTCTGGAAGCGCGTTTGATGCCGGACGGGCGTTCGGTGTTCCTGCGGATGAAAGAAGTGAAACCGGTGCACTCGATGGCAATTCGCTACAATCTGGACACGGGCGCTGGAGAGATTTTCAAGGATACGTTCTATCTGACGATCAATAAAGTGCCGCCGGCCTCGCAATAAGTCGGCTTTGCCAAATACGCGGAAGGGGTTACAGTGCGGTGTGCGCTTAATTTTTCAAACGTTGGTTCTGGCGGAATGTTCGCGGAATGCGCCGGGAGCGGGCCGGTCCCGGTTGGTCTGTGAATCCTGGTCGCGAGCGAAAACAATCCAGCTTTTGGACTTTGAACAGCTTATTGATTTGCTGATGTGCCGTGCTGATCCCCCGGGCAAGGGTAAAGACAAGGGGGTAAGGCAGTGAAAGCGATTTTAGCATTGGGTCTGCTGGTTGCCGGCTTGGAGGCGGCGCCGCGTACGGGCGTGTTTACCATGAACGATGGTGGCCGGTTTGAGGCGAAGTTTCTCGGGGTTGAAAAAGGGAAAGGGATGGCATGGCAGCATCCTGCCTTTGAAGGGGTTCGTTACATTTCTCTGAAGGGATTGCGGCAGTTGCGATTGAGTGCCGCTGATGCGCCGGGACGCCGGGCGCATTCGGCTCGTGTACGTTTTCGGAATGGCGATGAGTTGGTCATCAATTTGAACGGCCTCAATGCCAATACGATGCAGATGGAAACGTGGTTTGCCGGGAAGTTATCGGTCCCTCGCCAGCATTTGACTTGGCTGGTTCCGGGCGGGGAAGGGGAATTGGTGTACCACGGGCCGAGAAGCCTCCGCGGCTGGGGAGCTGCTTTGATGGGGGTGATTTTGGGTGATGATGGCGAGGATGTGGGAGGCGTGGTGATCACGGAAGTAATGGCGGATAGTCCGGCCTTGCGAGGCGGTCTCAAGGTTGGCGACTTAATCACGCACATGAACGGCAAAGCGTTTTTGGACCGAACGCAACTGATTCAGGCGGTTAAAAAACATTCTGTGGGCGATACGCTCGAGGTTCGTGTGCGGCGCGGGGAAAAGCCTGTGGATTTAAAGATCGGATTGGAGGCTCTGCACTGGCGGTTTGAGGAAGGGGCACTGGTAACGGATCAAGTTGGTAGCATGATTGGGCGCGTGTTTGAATGGCCACCACTATCAGAGTTACTGTTTGATTTGGACTGGAAAAGCATGCCGGGCATGGATGTGGTGATTTGTGGGGATCGCGTTCGTGAATACAACGCCGTGAATGGATATAAGCTCCGCTTGTACCAGAATTACGCCCACCTGTATCGTAACACGTCAGCAGATGGGTTGACCTATAATTCCACGAGTATCGGTACCGTGTCCGTTAAATGGCCCGCAAACAAAAAGGCTGAGATCAAAGTATTAGTCGACCAGAAGAATGCGACGATTTCCTTATTGGTAAGCGGCAAACTGTTGAAGACGTGGAAGGATCCTAACGGATTTGCCGGTCGTGGTGGAGCGCTTGGGTTCAACCCACAGTTGGCTGATCGCATGCGGATTTCCGAGATTCGTTTACGCCAATGGAATGGGCAATTGCCAAATGGGCGGGATCCACAGGCGGCCGGCGGCGCGGAGGATCATGTGCACTTTTCCAACGGGAATAATCTCAAAGGTAAGGTTGGAAGCATGACGGAAGGCAAGTTGATGGTGAAAACTTCCTTTGCGGAAGTGCCCGTGCCGCTGGAGAAAGTGGCTACAGTTGTGTTTGCGGCACCGAAGGCGCAGCCGGATGAAGAAAAGTTGGCGTGGATTACGCTTGGCGGAGAGGGCCGAATCACCGGCGAGATTTTGGAGTGGAACGCGAAAGGCGTGCTCGTTCGCACTTCCTTATTCGGTGAAGTCACGTTGAACCCCTCGGTGGTTAGTTCGGTTCAGTTTCGCTGAAGTTTTTGGCCGTGCGTTGTGCCAGCACCTGCAGCCAACGGGCGGGCTGGGTCAGGGATTCAGCACTGGAGGTAACCTCAGCCAAGCTTCGGCACTGTTCAAAATCACTTTCGAGAGCGGCTACATCATCAACAGTTCCAGCGAAAGCCAGACAACGGCAATCATATTGGCGAGCCAGTTGAGCCAGTTCGCCCACGCCTTTGCCCATGACTGTTTGGCGATCCATGCCGCCTTCACCGGTGATTACGATATCGGCTTCGGTCAATTTCTCTGCTAATCGGACCGTACGAGCGAATAGCGCGAAGCCGGATTGTAGATCGGCCTGGAGGAAACAATAAAGGCCGAAACCTAAGCCTCCGGCGGCGCCGGCTCCGGGGAGTTGGTCTGCGGCTTCACCCATCTGATTTTCCCAGGTTTGAGCGAGGGTTTTCAAGGCGTCCTCGGCCGGCGATATATCGGTTTCGTTGAAACCCTTTTGCGGCCCATAGACTCGAGTGCAGCCCTCTCCCCCCAGCAATGGGTTTTGGACATCCACTGCAACAGTGACCGGGGGTAGCAAAAAATTCAGGGGTTCTTTAATGGAACGAAGTTGGCACAGCGCGGCCCATTGGGTGATGGGCTTGTTCGCCGAATCCAGGAATTCCCAACCTAAGGCGCGAGTCATGCCGAAGCCGCCATCATTGGTGGCGCTACCGCCAATGCCAATGACGAGACGTTTCGCGCCGTTGGCTGTTGCATGAAGAATAATTTGTCCCAAGCCGGTGGAGTCGTTTTCAAACGGCGCTCGCTGGGAGGGTTCCAGCATGGCGAGTCCAATAACACTGGCGCTCTCGATTATCGCCGTATGATCTGGCGTCAGCCAGTAAGCAGCGGTGACCGGTTGACCAGCGGCGTTTGTGGCATCGCATGAGATGATTTCTCCGTGTAATGTCTCGGCCATTAGGGTGCCGAATCCGTCGCCGCCGTCGCTGATGGGTTGGAGAATAAGGTCATCATGGGGCCGAGCTTGGCGCCAGCCGGTGGCGATCGCCTGGGCGGCTTCCGAGGCGGATAGGGAGCCTTTAAACTTATCCGGGGCAATGAGAACACGGCGTGCCATGCGCGCAGTGTGCGCGTATTGTGACCATCAATCCAGCGCGAGGTTTGCATTTTTGGAATCTTACGCTATAATTGGCCCCTATGGAACAACCGAAGATCACTTGCTATTTGAAGCCCACCTGTGGTTGGAGCGAAGGCGTGCGCGCTGTCTTGCGTAAGCATGGACTCGAGTGGGAGGAGAAGGACACGATCAACAATCCGGAACACCGCGCCGAGATGATCGAGCGCACAGGGCAGATGTTGCAACCGTGCGTGGAGATTAATGGCAACATGCTGGCGGACGTGAGTGGCGACGAGGTTGAGGCGTGGATGCTGGCGAACAATGTGGTGTCGGCGAATGATGCGGAGGCCGATGCGCCGACTGATCAGCCTTGCGCCCACGAGATGCCGCAGGAGCAGTCCATGAAGTTTAAGAACTAAGCTGCCGGCAAGCGATTCGAGGGGCCGGTTTGCCGGCCCCTTTTATTTGTAATGAAAAACCTCACTAGCCCTCAAACCATGCAACGGCACTCACGTCGTTGGCAACGGGATGGGCGGCGTGTGGTGTTAGTCCCCACGATGGGAGCGCTGCATGAGGGGCATTTAAGTCTCATCCGTCGTGCCCGTAAACTGGCCGGCGAAGACGGTGTGACTGTGGTGAGTGTGTATGTGAACCCCACGCAGTTCAACGACCCGAAAGACTTTAAAAAGTATCCACGCACGTTGGCGGCCGATAAAGAATTATGTCGTGCCGAGGGCGTAGACGCAGTATTTGCGCCGCTGACGTTATACCCGGTTGGGGCGAGTGTGGGGATTGAGGAGAACGATTTAGCCCTTCAGTTTGAAGGCGAACATCGTCCCGGACATTTTGCGGGAGTGATGACGGTTGTGGCGAAGTTATTTCATCTCGTGCAGCCAACCGAAGCGGTCTTTGGCGAAAAGGATTTTCAACAGGTGGCCGTGATCCGTCGCATGATACGGGATTTGGATTTCCCGGTGCGCCTAATCCTAGTGCCGACGGCGCGCGAAGTGGATGGGTTGGCTATGAGTTCCCGCAATGTGCGCTTGAAGGGGCGCTTGCGTGAACAGGCGTCCGTTCTGCCGGCGGCCATTCGGTTGGCGAAAGAATCGGTGAGTGATTCTGTTGAGGGATTGAAGCGTCGATTGAAGCGATTGATGGAGGCGCAGCCGGATGTGTCGGTTGACTATGTTGAGGTGGTTGACGCAGACTCTTTGCGGCCCGTTCGAAAAGCCGTGCGCGGCACGCGTTTGTTGCTGGCAGCGCGGGTGGGCCCGGTGCGGTTGATTGATAACTCCGCCCTGTGAGCATGAAGGAATTTGATTACATCGTCATTGGCAGCGGCATCGCGGGGCTGACTTTTGCCCTGAAGGCGGCGCCGCACGGACGTGTGGCGATTATCACCAAGAAGCATTTAGCTGAGGCGAACACCCAGTACGCGCAGGGCGGCATCGCGGCAGTAACCAAGCCGACGGACTCGGCGGATTTGCATGTGGCCGACACGTTGCGGGCGGGTGCTGGGTTATGCCGCGAGCAGGTGGTGCAAACCATTGTTGAGGAAGGGCCGGCACGAGTGCAGGAGTTGATCGATCTTGGGATGGATTTTACCCGTGGCGAGAGCATTTCGGCGGATGGGGAACGATTTTATTCGCTCGGCAAAGAGGGTGGGCATTCCAAACGGCGCGTGTTGCATGCCAAGGACGCTACCGGTCGTGAAATTATGCGCGCCTTGTTGGCAGCACTGGAGCGCGCGCCCAATGTAAGTGTATTTGAAGATCATTTCGCTATCGACCTGATCACTTCGGCTAAACTGGGGTTGTCCGGCGAAAATCGGTGCGTGGGGACGTATGTACTGGATCGTAACTCAGGTGAGGTGGAAACCTTTTGTGCGCCGCACGTGGTGCTGGCCACGGGCGGGTGCGGCAAGGTGTACCTTTACACGACCAATCCAGATATCGCCACCGGCGACGGCGTGGCGATGGCCTATCGTGCGGGTGTGCCGGTAGCCAATATGGAGTTTACGCAATTTCATCCCACCTGTCTGTATCACCCCAAGGCTAAATCCTACCTCGTCAGCGAGGCATTGCGCGGGGAAGGTGCGGTGTTAAAGGATTTGTCCGGGCGTGAGTTTATGGATGCCGCGCATCCGATGGCCAGTCTGGCGCCGCGGGATATTGTGGCGCGCACAATTGACAGTGAAATGAAACGCACCGGCGCGGATCATATGCTGCTGGATATCACCCACAAACCGGCGCCATTCATAATCGACCGTTTTCCAAACATTTATCGCAAGTGCCTTGAGTTCGGCATCGATATCACCAAGCAGCCCATCCCGGTTGTGCCCGCGGCGCATTACCAGTGCGGGGGAGTGCAAACCGATGTGGACGGCCGGACGGAATTGCCGGGCCTTTATGCCGTGGGTGAAGTGGCCAACACGGGCCTACATGGAGCGAACCGGTTGGCCAGTAATTCGTTATTGGAGGGGCTAGTCTGCGCCCATCGTGCGGCGCAGTCGGTCTTGGCCGAGCCACAACCACCGGCGGATGTGACGTTGCCTAGCTGGCATTCCGGTGCGGCGGAAGACCCTGATGAACTCGTGGTGGTGAGCCATAACTGGGATGAAATCCGTAGGTGCATGTGGGATTATGTGAGCATAGTTCGTACGCGTAAACGCCTGTTGCGCGCCCAGTCGCGCATTGAAAATCTGCTCGAGGAAATTCGTCAATACTACTGGGATTTTAAGGTGACCGCCGATCTTCTTGAGCTTCGCAACATTGCGCAGGTGGCCGAGTTGATAATCCAATGTGCCTTGCAACGCCCTGAAAGCCGTGGTCTCCATTATAACCTCGATTCCCCTGGTCACGATGAAGCTTGGGGGCAGCGGGATACGGTGGCGCAACGTGAAGGCCGCCGCAAATCCGCCGTAAGAAACGCTTGAAACTTTTTCGGGAAGCGTTAGTTTCCGCTCTCCAAAGCGCGCTTAGCTCAGTGGTAGAGCACATCGTTCACACCGATGGGGTCGTTGGTTCGAATCCAGCAGTGCGCACCATTTCTTTTCCTGCTCAGGGTTTCTTAAGCTTCACGTAGTCAAACAAGCGGTTGTCCAATGTATACGCCTTAAGCTCCAGCGTGCCTCCATTGATATGAACCATCACATAGTGATGACCATGGCGGACGTTGTTTTGAAAGAACGGCCGAGTGGGAGCGGAATCCTCAAGGCCACCACCACCACCACCGGTAATCATGTAGAACGGCGCGTTTTCCTCTACGGCTTTGCCGTCGCGAATTGGCCAGGTGCGTTCATAGGAATGAATGTGGCCGTTCCAGACGATGTCCACCTTGTGTTTTTCGTACAGGGCCACGAGCTGGCGCGCGCGCCGGTCGCCGTGGGTGCCGTTATTGGTTTTCCAAAGATCCCCGTAGTCATTGGAATCGGAAGAATAGGGTGGATGATGGTGGCAAACGAATTTCCATCTTGCCTTTGAGGCGGCCAAAGTCTTGCTGAGCCACTGATATTGGCGGGAGTCGGGATCGACATTTTGGTTGGTGTCCAACATGAAAAACTGCGCGTTACCGAAGGTAAAGGTATAGAAGTATTCCGGCTCTGGCAGCGCGGTGTAGTTGTAGTAATGGCGGGCGTTTTGTTCGTGATTGCCGAGCACGGGATAAAAGGGCACATGATTGATCAACGGTCGCATGCCGGGGAAGAAATGATCCGTCCAATGATTATGGTTGCTGCCGGTGGACACCAGATCTCCAGCGTGGAGGGCAAAACTCGGGCGCTGCATCCAGGCGGCGGTGGCGATGGTGCTGGAGACTTTTGGGTTACCTTGGGTGTCACTGATCACTGCGAAAGTAAATGGTGTGTCGGGGCGAACAGCGGTTTTGAATGTGGCCAGTTTACTCTCGTAGCGTTCGCCTTTGGCGGACACTGATTCCACACGGTAGAAGTATTGCGTTTCCGGCTTCAGTCCGGTGAGTGTCACCTCATGGATACGGGCCTTGTCGGCGTTCACGCGTAGTTTGCATTCGGCAGTGGGGCCGTAATGGACAGTTGAACTGGCCGTGGCGGCAGTGTGCCACATGACCGTCATGGATGTCTGGGTGGCAAATTGCAGGTAGGGCGCCACCAATAATTTAAAATCCGGTTCCTGCAAGTTGGCCGGGGCTTCCGCGAGGGCTTTGTCTTTGACAAATTCCTTGGCGACCCAATCAGCCTTGGCGGCTTCATTGTATAGTTTGATTTCACGGATGCGCCCGTGGTGTGGATGAAATTCATCCGAATCCCGATAGGCACCAATGACATACGGTGCCGCTTTGGGATACAGAATGGCGCCGCTTTGAACGGCGCTGGTGGTTTCTCGCTTGCCGTTGATGTAAAGCTCCATGGTTTTGCCGTCGTAAACGGCAGTGACGTGATAGAGTTTGCCGGGAGTATAACGTGTTTTGCCTTTAAGATAGGTCATTTGGCCATTGCCGTCATCGGCCCCTTTAGTCGCCAGCGCAAAATAGAAGGTGTGATCGTCATAGCCAAGCACCCAGCCTTGTTCCGAGTAGCCGTTATCCTGAATGGTGCCAATGATGCCGCCCCATTGGCGCGGGGTATCTACACTCACCCAGGCGGAAACGGTCATGGCCTCGGTGGGTAAACTTTCCCGGGTCGTGGCATAATTTTCGGCCAGCATGCATTGAGCCTGTTTCCCTTCGAACACCAGTGCCGTGCCTGCGGGATCTTTAACGAAACGTGGGGGGATGTTGAGTTTGCCATTTGGTCCAATCCGCGCGCGCCATTGGCCGTCTTGAACATTCTCCGGTTGGCCAATCCAATGGCCCAGCGGGTCAGGGCCTTTATGGGCTCGGATCGATTGGCACATGGCGAGGGTGATTAAGGCTATGTAGTAGAGGCGGAACGTCATTGAGGCGATGCTAGATAGCTGAGGGAATGTTGCCAGTGAAATCGTTGTCATTCTTGTGATCGGGTTTGTGGGCTTGACCGCTTAGAAGCTCGTTAGGCATGCTGGGCCTATGCGTTCAGCTTTATTTATCGCCCTTTTTGGATTTGCTCTGACCACCGTCGCGGAAAAGTCCGTTTATGAGATTCCGCTCAAGGATATCGGCAACAAGGCCACCAGCCTTAAGCCTCATCAAGGCAAGGTTGTGCTCGTGGTCAACGTGGCCTCACAGTGCGGGTTGACCTCGCAATACCGCGCGCTACAGGCCGTGCATACGAAGTACAATGCCAAGGGTTTTGCTGTGCTGGGATTCCCCTGTAATCAGTTTGGCAAACAGGAACCGGGCACACTGACGGAGATTAAAGAATTTTGCTCCAAGAATTATCAGGTGACCTTTCCGATGTTTGCTAAGATTGAGGTAAACGGTGACGGCGCGCATCCTCTGTATCAAAACCTGAAAAAGCAGGCCGGACTGAAGAAGATCGGCTGGAATTTTGAAAAGTTCTTGGTGGGGAAGGACGGCAAGGTGCTGAAACGGTTTTCTCCCGGAACCAAACCCGATGCACCGGAAGTCATCTCGGCAATCGAGGCGGCCTTGAAATAGGGAATTTTAATTATTTTAGGAAATTAGGACAGTCACTAAAATCATGAGCTTGACGTTTTAGCGTGAGAGCGCACCATAACAACACAGTGGTGAGACAGACATTTATTCTCATTGTAGCGGGAGCGTTTACTACGAATGCCCAAACGTTGGTGGGCTCTTTAGGCGCGATGGGTATCGCCGGAACGCTCCAGTCGATTAATAGCACGGCTGTGATCAACGGTTTAAACGCGGCCAATGGGTTAACTGGGATTAATGCCCAGCAGAATACAGCGGTGAATCAAGCTCTCAATGGCACCCCTCCTCAAAGGCCGGCAGCCACATCTCCTGTGATGCCTGCGACCGGCGGCGGTGCAGGCGGTGCAGCGGTGCCTCCGCAAGTTCAGCCGGTTAATCCAACTCCGTTACCGGTGAGTCTTCCTGCGCCGGGAAATCATCATCCCATGTTGGCGGGAAACATTCGTGTGTTAACCGTACCGGTTCAGGGGGATTTTTCCAATGGCCGGCGGCGGGGAGGGATCTTGCGGATGGTGGGAGGTTTTGGTGGGTTCCGGCTTTCACCGCGTTTTGGCCGTTCGGTGCCGGCGCCACGTGCGGTTGTAAACTCGCCAATAAGTACAGCCAGTGTGCGTACTCAAAGTTCGAGTGTTTCAATCAGCTCGTTGAGGGTGAATCCTAGCCGAACCTATCGGCGGAATGTTCGGATGGGATTGCGGTTGCAGTGACGTGTCGCTTCTTTTCAAGTTCTCCCAATTTTACCAAGGCAGGAAAAACCGATTGGCCTTCAGGGTTTGCCAGAAGGAATCGTGTTCGAGTTTTGAATAGATCAACTCGAGAATAATCAGACTGCTACAAAGAATTCCAAATAAGGCGTAGCCGCGTTTGCGGGTGTCGGCCACGCGCCACCAGCCTGTGACGGGTTGAGGAAGGTTTTCCTCCAGGAATTGTCGCGTATGTTGGAGTGGTTCGCTGAGGATGGATTCCATTTCCTCAATTTCCTCCGGGGCAGGCATTGGAGGTGGCGGTGGGGGAGCTTCGCCGGGGTGCAGGAGATCAGCTAAATCCTTGGCGGATGCCGGGCGTTCTTCAGGGGTTTTGGCGAGGCATAGCATTATGGCATGTTCCGCGTGCGGCGGTAGGTGGTTTTCCAGATTGTAATCAGCCATGCGCTGGGAAATGGTGGGAGGCGGCACGTCCTGAACGAGCTGGAAAATATCGCCGGTGTAGAAGGGCGGCCGCGTTGTGATGAGATCGTATAGGGTGGCTCCGAGTGCGTAAATATCATCAGCCGGTTCCGGGCGCAGACCGCGCATTTGCTGGGGGCTCATGTACACGGTGGTGCCGCTGGCGTCGCCTTCCATTTCGGCTTTGGGATTGCTGTCTGAGACACTGGCGGCAATGCCGAAATCCGCGAGCTTCAGGTTACCTTCGCGGGTTATCATCATGTTAGCGGGTTTTAAGTCGCGATGGATGATTTTTTGTTCGTGCGCGTACTGAAGGGCTTCGCACATTTGAATAGCGAGACCTTCTAGCCGGCTCCACGTGAAACAACCGTTGGACTGCTGGTTTCTCAATGAACCAAGATCAGTACCATTAACATGCTCCATGGTAATGAAGGGAAGCTCGTCTGGAAGTTTAACAAAATCGTGAATGCGGATGATGTTTGGATGGCTGAGCAGTCTGGCCTTCTGTACTTCACCAATAAGATCACCGAGGGCGACGGTGTCATTGGCAAGCTCGGGAGGAAGGCGCTTGATAGCAACGG
Organism: uncultured Verrucomicrobiales bacterium; assembly: GCA_913042895.1. Taxonomy (GTDB): domain Bacteria; phylum Verrucomicrobiota; class Verrucomicrobiia; order Limisphaerales; family UBA1100; genus UBA1100. The sequence goes on from CAJWMQ010000010.1 coordinate 29,119, forward strand.
CCTGTTGCAGGTGCTCGTCTTGGGCTAGCCAGACCACGCCGCCACCGCCCCGGCCTAATTCCTGTTTGAGCGTGTAGCGGCCATTGCCAATCACATCGCCAGGGACATAGAGACGGGCGGCATGGTCGATGGTTGTTGGGTTGGTGATAGTGAGATACAGATCGCCAATCTGCACAGCTTGATTAAAAGGTAGGCTAGTGGGCTCTGTGAGGCTGGTCCCATTGAGAAAAGTGCCATGGGTGCTTTGGTTATCTTGGATCCAACACTGATCCTGCCCCAAGGTTAGGGTGGCATGTTGGCGTGAGAGATATTCGCTGTCACAGGACAGCGCATTTCCGGGATCTCGGCCAATGCCGTAAGTGCCGTGGTCAAGATTATGATCAGCGAGGACTTCGCCGTTTTGCCGCTGAATAATGACTCTTGTCGTGCCGGTACTCATTGCCGAGGTAGGGAAGATGCCGGACAAGGGCGGGCGGGCTCAAGCTTCGTTTGTCGATGAAGATTGACGGAAGGCCCTACCTCTCGCCAAGCTGAAGACTAATGATCGAGGTGGAGATCAAACAAGGTGGCGAGGCGCGCACTGTGATGCTGGAGCATGACGAGATCATAATTGGTCGCCGCAACGAAATCCGCGAGGTGCAGTTGGATCTGACGCCGGATGAATCGGTGTCGCGAGTGCATGCGCGGGCCTGGCTGGCTGGAGACAAGGTGTTTCTGGAAGACTTGGGCAGTAGCGGAGGATCGCATGTAAATGGCGAACGGTTAGTGGCGGCCATGGAAATTTTGCCCGATGCGGAAGTGATGTTGGGGGGTACGAAACTCACGTTGCGCAAGCCGCTTTCGGCGCATCGAAGAAGTGGGGCGCCACAGAGTAAACCGAATCTGAGCCGACTTCAACCAAGGGGGCGTCCAGATCGGACTACAGGTTCTGATCCCTCTGAACCCAAAGCAGATGCCGTAAATGATGGCCGGCCGGTAAAGGGGATTCATATTGATTTGACGACCGATGCAGGACAGGAGGAACTGGTGTATGATCTCGATGAAATCTTTATCGGGCGAAAACATCCCGAACAGGAAATTCATGTGGACCTGAGTTCGGATCTCAAGGTTTCACGAACCCATGCCCGAATCTGGCGGACCCGTGGTATTTGTTGGGTGGAAGATTTAAGCAGCACTCATGGCACTTTGGTGAATGGCGAGGCGCTGTCCGGTGCGCGTGTAGTGAAGCCCGAGGATGAAGTGTGCATAGGCGGAGCAATGATGCGGTTCCGTTATGACAATGGGCACATGGCGATGCCGAAACGGAAATCGGAAACACCAACCGTGCCGGCAACCCAAGAGGAGGATGATTGTGCGTTCGAGGCGCTGGATTCCTATCCGGTATACAAAGAGGAAAGTTATCGGTATTTTGAACCGGGCCAGCGGAAAAAATCAGATCTGGATGCTGTTCTGAAAAGCCGCAAGAGTCCCATGGGCCGCATTCGGCCTAACGGTCAATTGGCTTTGTCTGAGGCGGGTCAGGCCGGTTCCGGTTCCAAGGAGTTTCTGAAACTCTTGCCTGAATTGGTGGGGCAAATACACCGGGCCAAGAATAATAAAGCGCTGGCCGAATGGTTTGTGAACGGGGTCTCCAATTGGTTGACTACGGCGAAGCGGGCCGCTTTTTTTGTGGTAGATCATGAGTCGTGCCGCATTCGATTGCAGGCGCATCGCCCAGCGTTGAAACCTATTTTAAGTGACACACTCGCGCATCGAGCCCTTGCGATTCGCACGGGCTATTCCTGGCAACAGGTGGGTAAGGAAGAATGTGTGCGGCGCCTTTCTATGAACGCGGGGCTTTATGTGCCGATGATTTGGGGAGGGGAAGAGCTGGGCCTTTTATGCGTTGAAGATACTGACGAGGGGGCGGAATTTTCAGAAAAAGATTTGGCGGCCCTAATGGTGGTGGGCCAGTTGTTGAGTTTGGCTGTGCGCCATCATTTGGCGGCCGAAGCTGTTGCCGCCGACTAACTGCCGGGCGTGGTTGGCACTGGTGTTGGCGTCAGGGATGAGGAGCTGTCATCCGGATCCACTGTCGGAGGGGCCAAGATCGCCGGGGGCGGGATACGCTGATAGGTGAAATTTTCAATCATGGGTGGGAAGAAATTCGTCCGATTGTAGAGATCATAAATTGGCGTGCCGTTCTTCAGAAGGATTTCTAGGTAGTCGGAATAATTATCCGGGTCCATGTGGTTTTTTCCGGTGAGAATTAGGCTGGCTTTGTACTTATCGAAAAGCTGACGGCGCTTGTAATAACGGCGACGTTCCAGGTTGGTCATGAAACCACGGGCCATGCGTTGGCCTGTTTCGATTTGTTCCCGGTTGAGGAAGCGGGCGAGGTAATCACGATATTCTGATGCTAATGGCCGGGGTAGTTCGTTCGGGGCTGTTTGGATCATAAGACCTTGCGCTGAGGCCAGAATGAAATATTTGAAGGCGTTTACCAAATCTTTGCGTGTACCCATTCCATTTTGGTAGGCAATGGCCACGTTGAATTGTGATTCGGGCAGACCTTCGTCTGCTGCTTTCTTGTACCATTCAAATGCCTTTTGGTGGTCAAGGGGAACTCCCAGTCCCAACCCGTATAGCACGGCAAGGTTGTGTTGTTGGCGCATCATGCCGCTTTCGGCTTCTTCACGGATAACGCGTGCGCCTTGAAGGTAAACCCGCATAGCTTCCTGAATGGCTTCGGGAGTAACGATTTCTTGGATTTGCACTGGAGGCGCGTTGGTGGAAACGGGTGTTGTGCCCGGAGTGCCGGGAACCCCGCCGCCAGGAATTGGGATTCCTGTTCCGGGGTTGATAGCGGGGGCCCCTGGAATACCTCCACCGGGGATCATTCCTGGAACTCCACCGGGGATGGCGTTGGTAGGAGCTATACCGGGTACTCCGCCTGGAACCATTCCCGGTACGGCAGGAATTGTACCTACCCCGCCAGGGATCGCTCCGGGGACCATAGTGGGAGGCGTGTTGGTTGCCATGCCGGGCACCGCATTGGTGGCTCCGGGTATTCCCGGAATAGCCGGAATGCCCGCCCATGCCCCCTGCAGCAAAGAAAGGAATGCGGTGCTCCAAAATAGAGTGTTTTTCATGAGCGGTTTATCCTTGGCGTATTGTAGCCACCGTCCTTTTCAAACTAATCATAAAATGGCTGTTTTTCAAGTCAAAACGGCATTATTCCCCCGAAGCTCAGCAGTTTATCTGCCAGTTCCGGCTATTTGCCGATAGCGTATAAATGCTGGTCGCCTTTGAGGTAGATTTTGCCTTGGCTAATGGCCGGGCTGGCGAATACGTGTTCGCCAAGGGCGTTTTCTGCGACGATATCGAGTTCTTTGCCGGGGCGGATAATGTAGGTGGTGCCGTCGTCGACGGTGAAATACACGAGCCCTTTGGCGCTGACTAAACTGGCATGGGCGCCGCGGCTGAGTTTATGGCCAGCCCACGTGGGTTGGCCGGATTTGGCGTCGAAACAACTGGCGAATCCGCGGTCATTGATGATCAGGAAATAGCGCCCGGCGGCGATCGGCGAGGGCACGTAGCTTACCCAATTGGGCGTGCGATGGTGCCAGGCGATTTTGTCTTGTTCATCAATCACACCTTGGCCGTCATGGCGGATGCCCATGATGTGGTGCTGCGGGAAGCCGCCGGTCATGAAAAGCAGATCGGCTTGGTTGTTGTAAACGATGGAGGCGACAAACTGGTCGGTTGGGCCGTTGAGGTACCAAATGTTTTTACCGGTATCCGGATCATAGCTGGCCACGCTTTTGTCACCGCTGAGAACCATCTGAGTTTTGCCGTTTAGGGTAAACAGGGTGGGCACGCAGTAGCTGCGGGTGCGATTGGCACGCGTAGTTTTCCAGAGCGTCTTGCCGGATTGTCGATCGAGGCCGACGATGTAGGAGGGGCCATCGTGGTCGCCGTTCACAATCAGTTTATCTTTCCAGATCACCGGCGAGCTGCAGTAGCCGTGCACGCTGGCAAACACGCCGGGGCGCACTTGCCAGACCGGTTTGCCGGTAAAGTCGTACGCGGCCACCACCATTTCTTTTTGGTCTAGGAACGAAACGTACACGTGCGTGCCGTCGGTGGCCGGTGTGCTGGAGGCGCGGCTATTCAGGCGATGGACGCGTTCCAGCGGGGACTTCACCACGGTGCGCTTCCACAGAACCTTGCCGTTGGTACGTTCCACACACTGGAGCAGGCGTTCCTGTTTTTCTTCCTCGCAAGTAACCAAAAAAATCCTGTTGCCCCAGACGATTGGGGAGGCGTGGCCTTTGCCGGGGATGGGAGTTTTCCAGAGGATATTTTTGGTGGCACTCCATTCGGTCGGGATGTTTTTTTCCAGACTCGTGCCATCCCCGCGCGGGCCGCGCCATCCGGGCCAGTTTTCGGCGGAAAGATTGTGACTAAGAATAAGCAGAGAAAGCAGGGCCGATAAACGCATGGACGCAGTGTAGTGGTCGCCGGGCGGCGTACAACTCATTTAACCGACGGCGCGCAGGATGACGTCATGCACATCGGTGCTCTTCAGGGCGTCGCCTGAGGGGAGTGCATCGGTAGCCGATAGCAGCACGGGCCAATCGGCGCGATCGGCGGGGCGGCAACCATGGGAGCCTTTGACCAAAGTGGCGTCCAGCGGGATCACGTCCATGAGCATGCGGAAGCCGAGTTTCTTTTGTAGTAACCGGCGGACAATGTGCAGCTTTGGGAAAGTGATTTCCGGATTGATAAACAACTCTACCGGATCGTAGCCAGGTTTGCGATGGATATCGACCGTGCGCGCGAAGTCCGGGGCCTTGGCATCGTCCTGCCAGTAGTAGTAGGTGAACCAACTATCCTCGGCGGAAACAGCAATCAGATCTCCGGCGCGTTCATGGGCAATGCCACATTCGGTTTTGGCCTCGTCGTCCAAGACTGAATCCACTCCATCAATCGAGCCAACGAGTGCTTTAACCTCGTTGAGGATTGCCGGATCGTTGACGTACAGGTGGGCCACTTGATGGTCCGCCACAGCGAACACTTTGCTCGCGCCTGCATCCAGTAGTTCCAAGCCGAGTTCCTCTTTAATCGTTAGCCATCCCTGTTCGCGGAAATGGCGGTTCAGATGAATCGCCCGGTTCGTTTCCGTGATACCGTATTCCGAAAGGATGATCGGTTGAACCTCGCGTGCTTCGTAAAACTCCACCAAATCACGCACGATCTCATCGATCATGTTGAGATCGGTGCCGATAGCCGGATCATTCGGGCCAAGCCGTTGGAGATTGTAATCCAAGTGCGGCAGATAAATGGTGGTGAGCGTCGGAGATTGGCGTTGCTCCACCCATTTGGCGGACTCAGCGATCCAGCAACTCACGCAATCGGCCGAGCCCTGCGGCGTGGTGACGCCGGCGGCTGGTCCCCAGAATCCGGGGAAGGGAAACTTGCCCAAGTCCCGTTTGATCTCCGTACGGATAGATGCGGGGTGCGTGTAGATATCAAACACCTTGCGGCCATCGGCTGGGTACATCGGGCGTGGCGTGAGGCTCCAGTCAGCGCTTGAGTACATGTTGTACCACCAAAAGACTTTGGAAAACGTGAAGTCCGTGTGGCGCTCGCGCAGGGTGTCCCAAACCTTCGGGCCCTGCACCAGTTGATTGGGTTGTTTCCAAAATTGGACTTCGGCTAAATCCCGGTTGTACCAGCCATTGCCCACGATGCCGTGCTCGCTGGCGGTTTTGCCGGTGACATAATTCGACTGCGCAGTACAGGTCACCGCCGGGAAGGCGGGGTCGATGTGGCGATGTTGGGTGCGCTCGCGGAAGGCGGAAAGGAACGGCATGTCCGGCCCGATGTGTCGGTCGCACAACCCCACGACATTGATCACGACCACGCGGTTCATGCGCGGCTATCCCCGAGCGGGAATGATCTTGGAATCCTCGCGTCCCTCAGCGCGTTCCTGAAGTTCATGGATGGCATCCAGCATCTTGGGCAGATTCATTTCATTAACCTCAAACCCGTCGCCAATGCTGTGCAGAAGCGTGATGGTGAGGCGGCCACCAAGATGTTCACGGAACTCCTCAAGCCCTTCGATGACCACCAGTTTGCCATCGGCATCGGCATGCAACAAATCCGTGCTCCAGAGGGTGAAACCGAGGCGCTCCAGCAGGCGGAGGATGCGATCGCATTGTTCGGCAGACAGGAATTCCATGTCGCGCGCGTAAATGCAATCCAGCGCAATCCCGATGGCAACGGCTTCCCCGTGGCGCAAGCGGTACTCGGAAATTTGTTCCAGTTTATGCGCCGCCCAATGGCCGAAATCCAGCGGTCGCGCACTGCCCATTTCAAACGGGTCGCCGTTGGAAGCAATGTGGTTCATGTGCAGCTCTGCACTGCGATAAATCAGCCGCTGCATGGCCGCCGGTTCGAATTGCGCCAAGGCATCGGCGTCGGCCTCGATGAGATCGAAAAATTCGGCGTCGCGAATGCAAGCCACCTTCACGGCCTCCACGTAGCCATTGCGCTTGTCGCGGGCGGACAGGGTGGAAAGCAACTGGAAATCATTGATCACCGCAAACGGCGGCGCAAAGGTGCCGATGAAATTCTTTTTGCCAAAGGCATTGATCCCGTTTTTCACGCCCACGCCCGAGTCATCTTGGCTGAGTGTTGTGGTTGGGATGCGAATGTGGCGAATACCGCGATGGGCCGTGGCGGCGGCCAAGCCTACCATGTCCAGCAACGCGCCGCCACCCACGCAAATGAGGTAGGAGTGGCGGTCGATGTGGTAGCGATCCACCTGCGATTGCACTTCGCTGACGTGGAAGTAGGAATTCTTGGTTCGCTCTCCGCCCTCCATGACCACCGGTTCACAAACTAGATTCAGGCAGTCCGAATGCGTTTTGAAATACGCCTGAATTTGCGAGAGCAGAGTGGGTTGCGCCTTGGCCAGCGCTTCGTCCACCACGATCAGCGTCTTGCGCGGTTCGCGCTTCTCGCCGTCCACCAGCGCATCGCGCAACGTGGCATTCTCAGTATCAAACACATTCTGCGTGAACAACACCTGATGGCGCCAATTCACCGTAATGGCACGCTCAATCCGGGACGACATGCGCGGCAGCGTAACGCAGGGTTGAGATAATGACAAGGCGGGCCATACCGTGCAGGCTTGTTTTCGGGATCGTTTTTCGTTAGTGTCCACACATGGATCGTGGCTGGAAGGCGGCGGTGTGGATATTGGTGGGCATGGTGGGCTGGGTGGCTTGTCAAGGCCCCGGTGGGCTGGGCGGCGGGGTAGATCCCGATCGGCCTGTGACCGAGGTGGAAAAGGCGCTGAATGCGTGGCGCGATGTGAACGCCACCAAGACGGCCAATGAAAAAGAGCTGATCGATATCCGTAACCAGCTCCTCTCCATGCCGGCTGATTCGCCGCCCACCCGCGAGCTGACAAGGCGTTTGGCGATCCTGAACAAGAAGGCGCAGGAGTTGGCGTTCGAGGAATTTCGCGCTTCTCGGGTTTATGAAACGGCCGTGGAGGAGGAGGCAGAAGCCCAGCGACAGGCGGCGTTGGACGCCAACGCCACGGCCAATGCCAAGACTGATTCCAGCGCTAGGCCGATTCATGAGGTGGCCGGGATTCAGTTGTTTCCGTTTTCCATTGCCACAGACACAAACAATGGAATTCGCGCGCTGAGCGGTACGGTGACCAACGCCCGAACTGATGCGATTGACGAACTCACACTGGTATTTGATGTGTTCGATTCGGGCGATCAAATGCTGGGCACCACAAGTGACTTCATTGCCACACTTCCCGGCGGCTCCAACTGGAACTTCAAGGCCATACTGCTGGACACGAATATCGTGCGTGCGGTCTTCAAGGAATTTAGAGGCGCAAATGGAACCATCCAAACAAACGGGCCCTCGGCATTGCCGCCGCTTCCAGGAGGAACGCCGACACCTTCGCCCGCTCCCTAGTTGGAGGTGGTGCTATTTAAGGTAGGCTTTCATTTCGGTTGTGTAGCTGGATTTTTAAACAGATCCAGTTCATCTTATAAATTTATATAATTTAATTAGCTGCAACTATCGGTCAGTGAACAAGTAACTCTGCAATTGAAGCAATCGAATTGGGCTAGCTCACCGTTCAAACTATTGTTCACTTAATCTTGTAGGATTTCGGATTCCAATATCCAATTTTCCCTGAATCGAAGCGAAAGCGATTTGAGGTAAGACTTAATCCTCCGTAATCATCCATTTAGAACAATAAAACGGATAATTTTTGTCTGGTATAATCTCTGGCAATCTGGCCAAATGGCATGCTCGATGCTGTGTTTGTATGAATTTATCGCGAATCATGGCAAAAAAAGCCTAATCTCAGTAAAAAAGCAACTGAAAGGCTTGTTTGCCGTCTAATTTAACCGTAAATTTTGGGAGTTATGAAGCTGAATAGAGCTATTCCGATCCTCGCCAGTACGGCCGTATGTTTCCTATTGGTCAGTACAATTGCCGAGGCACAAATGTTTGGTAACCGCGGTAATCAACAGTTCGGCAATCGCGGTAATCAACAGTTCGGTAATCGTGGTAATCAACAGTTCGGCAATCAGGGTAATCAGCAATTTGGACAAGGTGGAATGATGGGTAATCAGTTTGGCCAAAATGGTCAGATGATGGGCGGTCAAAACGGTCAAGGTCAAAACGGCCAAGGTCAAAACGGCCAAGGTCAAAACGGCCAAGGTCAAAACGGCCAAGGTCAAAACGGCCAAGGTCAAA
>CAJWMQ010000011.1 GCA_913042895.1 uncultured Verrucomicrobiales bacterium
CAAGGGCAGCTTGCTACCGTAATGTTTGTTGCGCCGGAATTGTTTCTTCGCCACCTGCAGCTTGCCGTCAGGCGATGAAAAATCCCTCAGGTAAAACGTTGCCATGCCGGCGCCTTCCTTATCGAATTTCACGCTCACGGCGGCGTAATAAAATTTATTCAATTCCGGCCGCAGATTGGAGGCGATCACCTCGTAACCGTGATCGCCACGCTGCGGGATACCGGTGAGTTGCAGGATCAGATTGCGCGGCTGATAGGCGCTCTTCGTACTCGTGACACCCAACGCCCAACCGGGGGTGCGTTGTTGGCTGTCCCATTGGGAAACGATGGTGCGCACGGAGGCATCGGCATACAACGAATCCAGCCGAATGAACGCCTCGGCCGTGAAATCGCCGGTGGGCATCTTGCCCGGCTTGGCTTCCAATGCGTGCTGGCCGCCCTCGGGCTGAATCCAGGCCGCTGGGCTTGGTGAGCGTTTGCCGAACATTCCAATTTTGGGGGGCTCAGGATTGGCGGCCACCTCGCCGCCGAGATTCAGATAAGCGATGCCCGATGCCAGATGCTCCACCGAAGGTTCGCGGCCAAACGTCAGCTGATGCGCGGCGCGCACCTGCGCCTGGGGATCGCTCGGGTGCAGCTTGTGCAGGCGGCGGGCAAAGGCGTTGGCGCGTTGGCGGGCCCAGTCGCTATTGAGCAGCAGTAGCGATTGCGTGGCGGTGGTGGTGACGGTGCGTTGGGGCATGTGCGAGATGCGGTCGGGTGCATCAAATGCTGCCAGCACGGCGTCGGGTTTGTTGCGCATCACTTTCAAATACACCGAGCGCCGTACCGACCGGGCGCCGTCTTCGCCCGTACCACCGGTTTTCAAATTCAATTCACCGGATGCCGCCAGCAGGCTGTCGCGCATTTGCTCAGCGTCCATGCGCTGCACGGTGGCACGGGCAAACCAGATGTTTGCCGGATCGGCCTGCTCGGCGGTGGGATGATTGGAATCCTGCTGGTACGTGGCACTAGTGACCATCAGCCGGTGCAGTTTCTTGAGGCTCCAGCCTTCGGCCACTAGTCGGGTTGCGAGCCAATCGAGCAATTCGGGATGCGTGGGCGGCGTGCCGAGTTTACCAAAATCGCTGGTGTTGGTGGCCAGCCCGCGGCCGAAATGTTGCTGCCACATGCGATTGACCATCACACGCGCGGTGAAGGGGTTGTTGGCGCGCGTGATCCAGTTGGCCAGGGCCGTGCGGCGGCCGGTGGATTGCAGAGCGGCCGGTGGCGGCGTGATGACCGCGTCGCTGGGATCCAGCAGCGTGAGGAAACCTGGCTCCACCACGGTGTCCCGCTTGGGAATGCGGGTGACCGGCGCCACAGGGCCGGCATCACTCACCACAAATTTCACGGCCGGCAACGGCTTCGGCCGGTTAGCCTCAAACTGTTTGAGTTGTGCGTGCAACTTTTCCCACTCCGCCTTGGTGGCGTCCTTGAGGCGCTCGGGTAGTTTGGATTGCTCCAGGTCAAACTGCCGCGACGCCATCTCGGCAATCTGTCTTTCATACGCCGTGCGATCCTCGGGGCGTTTACGGATCATCACCTTAATCTTATCAATGAACTTCTCAAATCCCTCGCGCGTGGCGTGCTTGAGCAGCACCGGATGTTCAATGGCGTGCAGTTGACGCCGCAATGTTTCGGTGTTGCGCTGCCATTTTTGGTCCGCCTCGAAAAACGCCGTGCGCTCCGCCAACGTGCCCACGGGCATGGACGCGCGCGGCAGTAATGGCGCGAAAAAAGCCTGCATGCGGTAGTAGTCTTTTTGCAGAATGGGATCGAACTTGTGATCGTGGCATCGCGCGCATTGCATACCGAGCCCGAGGAACGCGTCGGCCGTCACGCTGGTCACATCGGCGAGTACTTCGGCCCATTGAAACTCCACGTCGCGCTGGTTGTGTTCGTAGATCCAGTGGCGCAGAAACATGGTGGCAGTCAGAGCATCGCGGTTGCCCGGATCAATCTCGTCGCCGGCCAGTTGCTCGCGCACAAACCGGTCGTACGGTTTGTCGGTGTTGAAAGAGTTGATGACGTAGTCGCGATAACGCCACGCTTCGGGCCGGAAATGATCCGCGCGGTAGCCGTCAGAGTCCGCATAGCGCACGAGATCGAGCCAAAAGGATGCCTGCCGTTCGCCGTAGCGCGGGCTGGCCAACAGGCGGTCGACCAGTTTGCCATAGGCATCCGGCGAGGGATCTTTCAGGAACGCCGTCACCTGCTCCGGCGTGGGCGGTAGGCCGGTGAGATCCAGCGTCACACGTCGGATCAACGCGCGCTTGGCGGCGGGCCCGGCCGGGGTCAGTTTCTGCTCGGTGAATTTGCGCGTGATGAAATGATCGATCTCATTCGCCGCCCAACCGGCGCCAGTCTGCGGCACGGCCGGTTGGCGCACGGGCTGGTAGGACCACCAAGCGAGTTGGTCCTGAGTGAACTGCGCTGCGGACAGCGGCAAAAGCACCACGCAAAGCAGAATGACGGCACGCCAAATCACGGGTTATTTATAGCACCACCGCTGGGTTCGGGGGAGAAAATTATTGGTGCAAAGCGGCCCGCACTGCGTCCAGCAGCGAGGCCTTGCCGGTGGTGTCCTGACCCAATTCCCAGATCATGACGCCACCGTAACCACCGCGTACGGCGTGTTGGGTTTTGCGGTGAATGGTGGCGGCACCATTGAAATGAAATCCACCGGCAGAATCGGTATCGGCCGTCGGTTTGAATTGCGCCATCAACTCGCCGTAGGTGCGCGCATTGTTTTGCGCGTTACGCCCGTAAAACGGGAGGCCCAGCAGCAGCTTGGCCTTGGGTGCCCCTTGCGTCTCCCAATAGCGTAGATCCTTCACCGCACCGGCAAACGGCGCGTGGGGCGTGCCTTGGTCGTACGCCATTACGTGGATGCGGTCGATGAACGGAAATGTTTCGCGTTTCAAATGTTTACCCCAACCGGCGGCCGCTACGGTGAGCCAAAGGCGGTGCGGCACAAAGGCGCGTTTGAGTTCGATGAGGAGTGATTGATAATTGGCAATCTCGGCGGCTGTCTTGGGGTGTTCCCAATCAATGTCCGCGCCTTGAAGATTATGTTTACGGACAAATGCCGTGAGCTGTTGAACAAATGAGGTCCGCGCCTTGGCGTTGGCCGTCATCGGCGCGAAGCCCGCCGATAATCCCCAGCCGCCCACGCAGATGTGGACCCGCACTTTTTTGGCATGCGCGCGGGCCGTCAGTTTGCGGAGCACTTCCGGTCGGACGTTTTTTGTGTCCAGCGAACCATCCTGCTTGGGCGCGATGGAAAAGAAAATGATGTCGGTCAATTTTTCGACTGGCAATGTATCGATTAGGTTCGCGCGATAATGAGGTAAATACCCTGTGACCGCCGGGGCCGCATCCATCGACCACCAGCCGGTCATCAAAACAATCCAAGCCAGCAGAGAACGTAGCATCAGTCGCCGATAATTTTGACCAACAAACGCTTTCGACGGCGGCCGTCGAATTCGCCGTAGAAAATCTGCTCCCACGGCCCGAAATGTAGCCGCCCTTTCGTGATGGCGACGACCACTTCACGGCCCATCACCTGGCGTTTCATGTGGGCATCGGCGTTGTCTTCGCCGGTGTCGTTATGGCGATATTGATCGATCGGTTCATGCGGCGCGAGCCCTTCCAGCCAGCGTTCGTAGTCCGCGTGCAGCCCGGATTCATCGTCGTTGATGAAGACACTCGCCGTGATGTGCATGGCGTTCACGAGGCACAACCCTTCCTGCACCCCGCTCTGCTGCACCAGCTCGGTCACCTGAGGTGTGATATTGATAAATGCCCGGCGTGTCGGGACATCAAACCACAATTCCTCGGTGAGGTGCTTCATTAAACAGCAGCGGCGATGGCGTCGCCCATCTCGGTGGTACCCACTTGGCGGGCGTTGGGATCGTCAGCACTGAAGATATCGCCGGTGCGCAGGCCATTGGCAATCGCGGTACCGACGGCTGCGTCAATGGCTGCCGCCGCGTCGTTCTCGGCAAAGCTATGGCGCAGCATCATGGCGGCAGACCGGATCTGAGCGATAGGGTTGGCCAGATCCTTGCCGGCAATATCCGGCGCCGTGCCGCCGGCCGGTTCGTAAAAACCGAACGTACGCTCGCCACTGGTGGCGCCGAGACTGGCACTGGGAAGCATGCCGAGCGATCCAGCCAGAGCGGCCGCTTCATCGCTAAGGATGTCGCCAAATAAATTCTCGCACAGCACCACGTCAAATTGTGTGGGCCGCAGCAGGAACTGCATCGCGGCATTGTCCACGAACATGTGCTCGAGGGTGACGTTCGGATACTCGGCGGCCACCCGCGTGACTACGTCGCGCCAGAGTACGCCGTTCTCCAGTACGTTCGCCTTATCGATGCTCATCAGGTGCTTGCGGCGGAGCTGTGCACTTTTGAAGCCGACGTGCGCGATGCGCTCGATCTCGCTCGTGCTGTAAACCATTGTATCAACCGCACGCTGTTGGCCGTCCTCCAGTGTCTCGGTATTTTTCGGTTGGCCAAAATACATGCCGCCGGTCAACTCACGGACTACCAGTAAATCGATACCATCGCCCTGCCTTTCGGCTTTTAATGGGCACGCGTGCGCCAGCTCAGCCGGCAGCTTCACCGGGCGCAGATTAGCGAACAGGCCAAACTCCTTGCGTAGGGCCAGTAAGGCCGCGCGCTCGGGGCGTTCTTCCTTCGGGATGGTCGGGTCGCGATCGGGCAGGCCCACCGAGCCGAACAAGATGGAATCACTCTCACGACACAGTGCGAGAGTGTCGTCGGGCAATGCTTTGCCGGCGGCGTCAATGCCTGCCCAGCCGACCGGTGCCTCGGTGACATCCAATTGAAATCCAAACTTTCCCTCGGCCGCGCGGAGCACCTTCAATGCCTCGCGGACAACCTCCGGTCCAATACCATCGCCCGCCATCGCGGCTATTTTATAAATGCGTTCACTCATTTGTAATGCGAGCGCGCAGCTTAAAGGCGCCACTGTTGCAGGTGAAGGAAATTGTGGGGATAGGCACGGCGTGAGTTCAGTTTCCCGAGGGAACTTTGCAAAAACGTTTGCGAGTGGTCTTCTTGCAACAATTCCGCACCAAATTGGAGCGGGTATGGTGGATGATTGTAATGATTAAACCATTACTTGGTTCAATCATTACATCACACGTGCAGTGCGATGGGTATTCTGTCCAATCATAGGCCATAGATTTTTTGCGAGGCCTTTGGAGTTGGGTTTAAATCTCATAGAGCTTTCTCTGTCTATCCCGGATAAAAATAACAGATAAAAATAAATCAACGGATTGCTAATCTTTGGCGGGTTGTCGAGTTTAAGCGAGAGGCAGTTTACTGCCCCTCTGTTTTTGTTCCTCTATTTTTCTGTTGATTACTCGCTGCACGGAGGCGCTCAAAGAACTCTGTGTTAAAAGAGCTGCTGGGTTGATCCCCTAGTCGAGTAATGACCAGTTGATGTGTGGGCAGGACATACAATCGTCGGCCAAGTTTGCCTTTGGCGGCATACATGTCCTTGGGCGAGACAGAGGATCCGCCATTGAGCCACCATAGGTAGCCATAGGATGGATTAAGTTTTGTTGAGGGGGAGATGGCGGCCTTAAGGTAGGCCTTGTCTTCGATCACATTTTTCTTTTCCCAGTTACCATTGGCCAACATCAGAATGCCAAAGCGTGCGAGGTCACGCGCGGTGGTGGCAAAGCCGTAGCGATTAGCGTCGGTGCGCACGCTCTTCTGCGAGGGGCGTACGGCCCAGTGGGAATCCTTCATGCCCAAGGGTTTGGTCAGCCATTTTTTTGTGAGCTCATTGGCGTCGATCATGGCGGCTTTGGAAACGCAGGACAGTGCCCTGGAATAAGCACTGGTATTATAAAGCCATTTGGTGCCAGCGGGGGCTACGTATTGCAGACGCGGGTTCAGGCCGCTACTCATGGTGATGAGGTGGCGGATGGTGATTTTTGTCTCGGCCTCGGCGGGGGCCTTGGACCATCCCTTGCCGAGGTGCTTGTGCACGGGGTCGGAAATCTTTAGTAAACCTTTGTGCTGGGCGATTCCTACCAGCATGGCAGTTATGCTCTTTTGCACGGAAGCCACATCCTCAATTGTGCTGCCCGTGGCGTTCTTGCTAAAGCGCATGTGGAAGTAGGGATTGGGTTGTCCAGCAGCGGTTTTTTCCTTTGGATTCAAGGGCCAATATTGTTCGGCGAGAATACGGCCGCGATAGAGGATGACTAAGCCTGAGGATTTATTTTTGCCGGCATAATCGAGGGCCTCCTTGAGCTTGGCAGGATTCCAGCCGATTTTGGCCGGATCAACCTTCTCCCACTGCCCCTCGGCGGGAGGAAAATAAAGGGGCGATTTTTCATCCGCAGCAAAAAGAGGAAGGGCAAGGTGAAGCGTGAGGAGGATAAGTAGATTTTTCATTTAAAAGGCGAGTCTTGTTTAGTGCTTTAGCTATTTGCTCAGCAGCTTCGGATTCTTTTTGATCATCTCTTCAACCAGTGCCTCGGCTTTTTTGATTTTTTCAGGCGTTAATTCCTTATTGATTTGGCTCATGCTAGGAATACCTTCCAAGAATTCAAAATAACCAAACTGTACCGCACCGTTTTTCACGGCAATTATGAACCAAGCCAATGCCTTGATCTTATCCTTTGGTTGCAAGTCTCCATGCCAATAGATTTTTCCAAGTTTTGCTTGAGACATTACGTCCGAGTTTTCAGCAGCCTTGCGAAACCACTGTACCGCAATGTCCGCATTTTTCTCGACGCCACTACCTGCCACATACGCTGTCCCCAAATTAAAATGGGCATCTAGATGCCCTTGCTCGGCAGCTTTACGCCACCACTTGATAGCGTTTTTTTTATCCTCACGAGAACTTGAACCGAAATAGTGACTACCGAGATTGTTTTGTGCTTCTGCATCTCCCTTTTCAGCCAAAGTCTTCATCTCCTTAAACTTCTTCTTAGTAACCTCATCGCCCATCAACGGTAAACAGAGACACAAAGCCAGCAAAGCTGTAGGTGCGGATTTCATACCCCAATTGTACCGTAAATGACTGCGTGTTTCCCACTACAATAACCAACTAAGATTATAAGAAACAAAACGGGGCTAGGCATAAGCTCGGCTTGATTGGCTGTGAGATGGTCGTAAACTACAGACATGAGGAGGTTTTTAGTGTGGGCCTTAGGCGGTATGGTATGGGCTGTGATGGCGGCGGATCAGCCGACGCATCCGAGACTGCATGCGGCCCTGAATGGTTATCAACTTGAGCAGCACAAAAAATATTTCGCCACCTCGTTCACCCCCACGCCGCCGGCCGAGTACCGCGTGCATTTACAGGATTTAAACGGGGACGGTCATCAGGATGCGCTGGTGCTAATGTTGGGGCGGGATTACGGCGGGACCTGCGGGCGGACGATGTTCATATTTCGTGGTGGTAAATCCTTCCGGTTTGTTTCGCGGATGACCTGTGTGCAGGAGCCGATATGTATTCTGGATACGCACACCAAAGGCTGGCATGACCTCGCTATTGGAGTCTCCGGTGGCGGAGCCAAACGCCGGTATGCCCACATGCAATCCACGGGTGCTCAGTATCCGTTGAACCCCACCGTGGCGCCGGTGTTGGCTGACTGGCCGCAAGGTACCTTTGTGTTATCACACGGTGATGCCACCGTGAAGGCGTTGACCGCCGGCCGGTCGCACTTTACCGGAGTGCTCGGCAAGGCCACGCGGTTTCAACTCGGGCTGCAGCATGATACGGGTAAGGTGCAGGGATCTTATTTTTACGAGAAGTACGGTAAACCCATTGCGCTTCAGGGCACAGCCAGTGGTGCACGCGTGCAACTGGATGAAATGAAGGGGGAACAGGTGACTGCGCGTTTGTCCCTGAAACGTTCGACCACCGGTTGGGCTGGGGAATGGCGGAGTGCGGATGGCGGTAAGGTGTATCCGCTGCGGCTGCAACAGGTGGCTACCGAGCGTCGGCGCGATCAGCACGGGCCGTATGATGCGCATGTGTCTACGGCGTATCCAGTGTTCACCGGCGAGACTGGTCGGCGGTTTAATGTCGCCATTGAAAAGACGTATTTGGATCGGTACGCCGAAGTGAATGCCGACTATGAAGAGACTTTTCTAGATTTGGAAAAAGATCTGGCCAAGGACCCAGATTTTCATGGCGAGAGCTACAAGCGTTGGCGCTCGGATGAGAGCGGTACGGTTCGGTTTTATTCGGCCGATCTCATCAGTGTGCGTGGGCATATTTATGAATACAGCGGTGGAGCCCACGGTAACTACGCGGACTTTGGTGTGAATTACTGGTGGCAGAATGGGCAACCCCGGAAGCTGGCTTTGGCCGATTTATTTGATGCCCGCAAAAAATGGCGAACGGTCGTGGGCGGCTACATCCGTCGAAACCTCACCAAACGGGAAGCCTCGTGGCCGCCCAAGACCGATCAGGATGCGGTTGATGCGCCGTTCACATTTTCGCCGGCCGGCGTGGAGTTTCACTTTGCCCCGTACCACGTGGGCTCGTATGCAGAAGGCATGTACCATGTGCTCGTGCCCTATGCCGTGCTCAAGCCCGTTCTGCGCTCGGGTGGTCCATTGGCACGTTGGGCTAAATAACTGCATGCTGTGGCAGTTTTGTGACGGCGCAAATTGCCGTTGACCCTCCTTGCCCTGCGGGCCTACCTTCTCTCTGAACCCCTAAACATTAGGATACACAGACTTATGAGTAAAATTGTTCCTCTTATTAGTTCCGGTACCAAAGGCCCGTTGGGTGTGCTGCACCTGCCGCGTCTTTGGCAGAAAGTTTCCCTCGAAGCCGCAGGCAAAATCGCCGACGGCTATCCGGGCATCGGCGCAGGCTACGACAGCATGGTGATTGCGGGCCTTGGCCTCGACGCCGAAGCAGTGCGCAGCTATATCACTAACGAGAAGCCCTCCTACACTCAGTTCGAGGCATGGGTCCAGGCGCAGGAAGGCGCGAAGCTGGACAGCGAATCCGTTGACGCGCTGAACGCTTCCATCGCTGGTTACAACCACGATGCGGACACCAAGGCGGGTATCCTCAGCGCTTGCGGTATCGAAGCCGGCCCAGATGACGCGGTGAACCTGAACAACCTCGACGATTGGCAGGAGTTCTACAACGCCGAGATCGCGGGTTAATTCACCTTTAAATGAATCACGACGGCGTCCGGAAACGGGCGCCGTTTTTTGTTCAGAGCACTTTTTTCAACGCCCGCCCCAATCGCGCGATACCTTCCTCGATCTCCTGCAGGCTGGCATTGCCGTAGCTGAGGCGTAGTTCGCGATTCGGTTTGCGGCGGGTCGTATCATCGCAGTAGCACAAGCTGCCCGGCACATAGAGAACCTTGTGGCGTAGGGCCGCCTCAAATAAAGCGCTCTTCAGACCGCTGCGTACTTTGGCTGGTAGCCTTGCCCAGACGTACAAGCCGCCGGTCGGGTTCGCCCATTGCACGGCGTCCGGAAAATGGGCCGCACAGGCCTGTGTCATGGCCATGGCCTTGCGCGCGTAACGGCGGCGCAATTTCGCCACCTGAGTTTCGTAGCTGCCGTTGGCTAGTGCCTGGGTCAAAATCTGTTGCAGAAAATTGGCTGTGCCGAAATCGTGATTGCCCTTCACCCGCAGCGCTGCCGCGAGCAGTGGTTCGGGCAAAAGGCCAAAGCCCACGCGCACGCCGGTGGCAAATGGTTTGCTAAATGTGCTGGTGTACACCACCCGATCGGCTCGGCGATCCATACTCAGGGCGCTGGGCGTATCCTCGCCGGCAAAACGCAGCTCGCGGTAGGCGGCGTCTTCGATCAAATAAATCGGATGTCCAGCCACCTTTTCGTAGCGTCGCAACAGCTTCAAGGCGGCCGCTTTTTTCGCCGCGTTGGTGGTGATGCCCGCTGGGTTGCTATGGTAGCTAACCAAATACAGTGCCTTCAATCGCGGCAGTTCGCCGGCCTGTTCGAGTTGATTCAGAGTCGCTTCCAGATGCGCCAGATCAATGCCATCGGCCTCCATGCGGATGCCGCGCCCGTGAATGTCGTGGCTTTGCATGATTCCGAGATACACGAAGTACGAGGGATCTTCGACCAATACAAGATCGCCGGGATCAAAGAGAATTTCGGACAGAATATACAGGAGCTGCTGCGATCCATGGGTGATGAGCAGGCGCTCTGGAGCGTAGGCCGCGGCCTGGGCGGGTCGGTCATCCAGATGTGCGAGACGGGCGGAGGTTAGCTGGCGCAGATGGGCGTCGCCGGCCGTGGTGCCGTATTGCAGGGGCGGCTGGCCTTGGGCGCCGCGGAGCAGGCCCTCGACAATCGCGCGCGTTTCCCGGACAGGCAGTGATGGGTTGTCGGTGAATCCGGCGGCCAGTGAGATGAGGCCGGGGCGTTGCAGGGCCTCTTTCATCAGCCAAGAAATCGGCGGCTCCGAAGTGCGTTGGCCCAGTTGGGAAAGCGCGTTCACTGGGGTTAACATCAACCAAAACCTGCGCGTGAGCGAGGGAAAATCAAGACAGCCTCGACGCTGGCGGGCGTTCGGCGTACCTTCGCCGCGTGGCTGTGGCGCCGTTGAAGATTGCCGATCGCGAGTTTGCTTCGCGCCTGATTTTGGGCACGGGGAAATTCGCGTCGCCCGAGCTGATGCGCGACGCCCTTGAGGCGAGTGGCACCGAGATGGTGACCGTCGCCCTGCGCCGCGCTGATCTCAGCGGCAATAAGGATCCGTTCGCCAACATTCTCGAGTTCATCGACCCGGAGAAATACCTGTTGCTGCCCAACACCAGTGGCGCGATGAATGCCGAGGAAGCGGTGCGCTTGGCGCGTCTGGCGGTGGCTGCCGGATTGCCTAAGTGGGTGAAACTAGAGATCCATCCGGACCCTCGCTATCTCCTGCCCGATCCAGTGGAAACGCTGGCGGCCGCCGAGCAATTGGTGCAGGAAGGCTTCACCGTGTTGCCCTATATCAACGCTGATCCCGTAATCGCTAAGCGCCTTCAGGAAGTGGGCTGCGCCACCGTCATGCCTTTGGGGGCGCCGATCGGCAGCAATGGGGGCCTGCAAACACGCGATCAAATTCGCATTATCCTCGATCAAGCCACCGTGCCGGTGGTCGTCGATGCCGGCATTGGCGCGCCGAGTCACGCCGCCGAGGCAATGGAGCTGGGCGCGGACGCCGTGCTGGTGAACACCGCTATTGCCGTGAATGACGAGCCTTGTCGCATGGCCCGCGCCTTCGCGCAGGCGGTGGAAGCCGGTCGCATGGCGTATGAAATCGGTCTGGGGGCTACCCATGCCACGGCGCAGGCGACCAGTCCGTTGACCGCTTTTTTGGATGAGTAAAACCCTCACAATCTCACGTGTAAGAAGCCTGATGCGGACTGCTTCCACCAGCCGCGTGCTTGTGATTGGCGATGTGATGCTGGATCAGTTCCTCTGGGGTCACGTAAAACGTATTTCTCCGGAGGCCCCAGTGCCGGTAGTGGAGTTTGAACGCGAAAGTTTTATGCCCGGTGGCGCCGCCAATGTGGCACGCAATCTCACGGCACTGGGCACGGGCGTGGAATTGTTCGGTCTGGTGGGCAAGGACGACGGCGCCAAGCGGCTGCGGGCGTTGCTGAAGGGGGACGCTGTGGGCAGCAGCGGCCTGAAGCCGGTGAGTGACCGTATGACCACCCGTAAGACGCGCGTGGTGGCGCATCAACAGCAGGTGGTGCGGATTGATCGGGAAACGAAGCAGGCCGGAGACAGTCGCACCACCAAGCGGTTGTTGAGTGCGGTTGAGAAGGAACTGGCCGGTACAGGCGCTGTTGTGGTGGCTGATTACAACAAGGGCGTGGTAACGCAGGAATTGCTTGAAGGTCTACGTGCCCTCTGCCGGCCGCGCGGTATTTGGCTAAGCTTGGACCCAAAGCCTTCGCATCAATTGGATATTAGCGGGTTATCGTTGATTACTCCCAATCGCGGGGAGCTCTTTGAACTCGCCGGGCTCACAGACGAAACGCGTCACTCAAATCCGTTGCGCGACAAAAATTTGATAGCCGCGGTGAAAGCTGTGCAGGCGGCGTATCAGCCGGCGTTGTTACTCGTGACCTTGAGCGAACAAGGCATGCTACTGGCCCAACGCGGCGCACGGCCGGTGGTGATCCCCACGGTGGCGCAGGAGGTGTACGATGTCTCCGGTGCCGGCGACACCGTGATCGCCAGCTTTACCGCGGCTATTGCGGCCGGCGCGTCGCCGTTGGAAGCCACCTTGTTCGCCAATCATGCCGCCGGCGTGGTGGTCGGGAAAATCGGCACGGCTACCGTGACGCCCAAGGAACTGGCCGCCAGCTTCGCATGAACCGCGCCGTTTTCCTCGATCGCGACGGCACGCTCAATGTGGAGCGGCATTATCTGCACGACCCCGATCAACTCGAGATTATCCCCGGCAGCGGCCCGGCCCTGCGCCGTCTGATGGATGCCGGATACAGGCTGTTCATCGTCACCAACCAATCGGGCATTGGCCGGGGCTATTACACCGAGGCGGACATGCATGCGGTGAATGACAGATTATCGGCCGAGTTGGCGGCTTCTGATGGCGTCGCTTTTGAGAAAATTTATTTTGCGCCTGAATCTCCTGAGGAAGATAGCCCCGGCCGCAAGCCCAGTCCCCAATTTCTGTGCGATGCCTCTCTGGAATTTGGCATCAGCCTTGAGCAAAGCTATATGGTGGGGGACAAGACCGCCGATCTTGAATGTGGCTGGAATGCCGGCGTGAAACAGAGCATTCTGGTGCGTACGGGCTACGGTGCGGAACTCGAACAGGCCGAGCAGACTCTCGTGGCGCGTGCCGCCGTGGTGGATGACGTGGTTGGCGCGGCGGATTGGATTTTGGAACAGGCATGAACATTATCGGCATTATTCCAGCGCGTTACGCGTCCACGCGGTTTCCCGGCAAACCGCTGCATCTTATCGCGGGCAAGCCACTGCTGCAGCATGTGGTGGAGCGTTGCCGCGAGGCGACGAGTCTGACCGAAGTCATTGTGGCCACGGATGACGAGCGCATTGCCAGTGTGGCGCGGGAATTTTGCTCAGTAGAAATGACGCGTACCGATCATCCTAGCGGTACGGACCGGATTGCGGAGGTGGCAGCGCGGCTCGATTGTGATGCCGTGGTGAATGTGCAGGGCGATGAACCGTTGATTGCTCCGGAGGTGATCGACGCGGTGGCCGGTGCCTTGAATGAGGCGGAAATGACGACGGCTGCCACGCTTGTGAACAACATTTCGGATTATTCGGACCCCAACGTGGTGAAAGTCGTTGTCAGTGCCGCGGGCCGCGCCCTATATTTTTCGAGACGCACGATTCCGTTCGTGCGCGATCTGGCCGAGGAGAGTCCCGAACAGCAGTTACAGGCTTTTCCATTTTTGAAGCATCTAGGAATTTACGGATACCGGTGCGAGGCGCTGCGGCGGTTGGTGGAGTTTCCCCCTTCCCCGCTGGAGCAAGCCGAGCGGTTGGAGCAATTACGGGCGCTGGAGAACGGCATAGAGATTGCCGTGCGCCCAGTGGAATACGAGGCCATCGGAGTCGATGTGCCGGAAGATGTGCGGCGTGTGGAGGCGTTGCTGAGTAGATGAAATATATTTTTTTGACTGGCGGCGTAGTAAGTTCCCTCGGCAAGGGATTGACGGCTGCCTCCCTCGGTACGCTGCTTGAGGCGCGCGGTCTTAAGGTGACGCTGCAAAAGTTCGATCCGTATCTTAATGTGGATCCTGGCACGATGAGCCCGTTTCAACACGGCGAAGTCTACGTACTGGATGACGGCGCGGAAACCGATCTGGACCTCGGTCATTACGAGCGGTTCACCCATTCGGAGCTGACGCAGTTCAACAATCTCACCAGCGGCCGCGTGTACCAGACTGTGCTGGAGAAGGAACGGCGCGGCGATTATCTAGGCAAAACCGTGCAGGTGATCCCGCACGTGACCGATGAAATCAAACAACGCGTCAAGGAAGTGGGAGAACAAAGCGGCGCTGATGTGGTGATCACCGAGATCGGTGGCACCACTGGCGACATTGAAGGCCTGCCGTTTCTCGAGGCCATCCGTGAATTCGCCCTCGAATGCGGGCGCGGCAATTTCATTTTTGTCCATGTCACCTACGTGCCCTACATCCGTGCGGCCGGCGAGCTGAAGACCAAGCCCACCCAGCAATCCGTCGCCAAACTACGCGAGATCGGCATTGTGCCGGACATTCTCGTGTGCCGTACTGAGAAGCCAATCAACGAAGAGATGCGCCAGAAGATTTCGCTCTTTTGCAATGTCCCTGTGGACGGCGTGATCGAAGAGATCGACGTGGAACATTCCATTTATGAAGTACCTTTGATGCTGCAGCGGGAGAAAATGGACGCGCTCGTCTGCCAGGAACTGGGCCTCGAAACGCAGACGGCCGACATGAGCGAGTGGGAAGCCGTCATTCAGCGTATCATCAAGCCGCAGTATCAGGTGCGCATCGGGGTGATCGGCAAATACATCCATTTGCAGGACGCCTACAAGAGCGTCTACGAAGCCGTCACCCACGCCGGCGGCGCCAACGATTGCGCCATCGAGATCGTGCGGGTGGATTCGGAGGACATCGAACGCGATGGCGCCGCAGCGCATTTGGCCGAAATGGATGGCATTCTTGTGCCCGGCGGTTTTGGCGGGCGTGGCGTGGAAGGCAAGTTATTGGCCGCCCGGTACGCGCGGGAAAACAATGTGCCCTATCTCGGCCTCTGCCTCGGCATGCAGATCGCTTGCATTGAATTTGCCCGACACGCCCTCGGGCTGGACGGGGCGCATTCGGCGGAGTTTGACGCCCAGACGCCCCACCCCATCATCGCCCTACTCGATGAACAGCAAAACGTCACCGACATGGGCGGCACCATGCGACTTGGCGCGCAGGCCTGTGCGCTCACGCCCGGCAGCAAGGCCGCCGAGCTTTACGGCACCGAGGAGATCAACGAACGCCATCGGCATCGGTACGAATTCAACAACGCCTACCGTGAGCAATTCGAGGCGCAGGGTTTCATCTTTAGCGGCACCTCGCCGGACGGCAATCTCGTGGAGTTGATTGAGCTGAAAAATCATCCCTACTTCATGGCCACTCAGGCGCATCCAGAATTCAAGAGTAAGCCCGTGCAGGCGCACCCGCTCTTCGCCGGCTTTATCAAGGCCGCCCACGAACGCGCCAACGGCAACTAGCCGTGACCTATCCCGAAGCCATCGATTGGCTCTACGACCTACGCCTGCTCGGCTCTAAGCTCGGTTTGGATAATCCACGCCAGTTGGCTTCGCTCGTGGACGACCCACAGGAACACCTTCAAATCATCCACGTCGCCGGCACCAACGGCAAAGGTAGTGTGTGCGCGATGCTGGAGAGTATTTATCGCGCGGCCGGCTACCGAACCGGCCTCTTCACCTCGCCGCATTTGGTCAGCTTTCGCGAACGCATCCAGATCAACCGCGAACACATTCCCGAGGCTGAAGTGGTCGCGTTAGTGGAATCCATGCAGCAGCGGCTCCGTGAGTTTCCTGCCGATGCCAGCCCGACCTTTTTCGAAGTTATCACTGTCATGGCGCTGGAAACGTTTGCCCGGCACAAATGCGATGTGGTGCTGCTCGAAACCGGTCTGGGCGGGCGGTTGGATGCGACCAATATCGTGACCCCGGTGGCGTCCGTGATTACGCCGGTGGATTTGGATCACCAACAGTATTTGGGCGAAACTCTGCCTGAAATTGCTGCTGAAAAAGCCGGCATCATCAAGCCCGGCGTGCCGGTATTCAGTGCCCGACAGGAACCGCCCGCCGCCGAAGTCATTCAACAAACCGCGGAATCCCTCGGTGCTCCCTACACGCTGACACTCGGTGGTGAAACTCCCACAGCCCTGCTTGGCCGGCACCAACGCGAAAACGCCTCACTGGCCAAGCTCGTGGCCGAGCGAACCAGTTTGCCGGTCACACCCAAAGCCATCCACATCGGCCTAGCCCAAGTCCACTGGGCTGCCCGTGCGCAATGTCACACCTTGGGCAGTCAGCAAGTAGTGATTGATGCCGCCCACAATCCCGCCAGCGCCGAGGCTTTGGCGGATGTGTTGCAGGAAGAATTCCCCGATCAACGCCCCACCCTGCTGATCGGCATGTTGGCCGATAAAAACTGGGAATCCACATTGGCCTCGCTGGCGCCGCTCTCCACGCGCGTGGTGTGTGTACCCGTGAGCAGTGAACGAGGCCTGCCGCCGGCGCAATTGGCTGAGGAGGCAAAGGCCGGTTGCGAGCAGGTGGAGCATCACGACTCACTGGCCGATGGATTGGCAGCCGTGCGAGCAGTGTCGCTGGTTGTGGTGACCGGTTCGTTGTATCTCATTGGCGAAGTGATCGAGCAACTGGGCCTCATGACGGCTGCCGGCGAGCGAGGGTTGAACGAATGGAAACTATCGAAGCCATAACGCTGGATGTCGGCGGCACGCTCATTGAGCCCTGGCCTTCAGTGGGGCACATTTATGCCGAGGTGGCCGCGCGATATGGCGTGCAGGCGGAGCCGGCAGAATTAACCCGACGCTTTGTCCAAGCGTGGCGGGCACAGGATGCCTTTCAATACACTCGGGCCGATTGGGCGGCGGTGGTGGATGCCACTTTCGAAGGCCTGAGTACGCAACTTCCCAGCCAGACATTTTTCGGGGAACTCTACAGTCACTTCGCCAAGGCGGAATGTTGGCATGTATATGAGGACGTCATTCCCACGCTGACGGCGTTGCGCCAGCAGGGCATTCGCCTTGCGGTGATTTCCAATTGGGACGATCGCCTGCGCCCGTTGTTAAAATCGCTCGAGCTGGCGCATTGGTTTGAGGTCATTCATGTGTCTGCCGAAATCGGCGCGCATAAGCCTGATACTCGTATTTTCCAGACAGCAGCCGAGAGTCTCGAAACTCCGCCCGCTCGCATTCTGCATGTGGGGGACGGGGAACGTGAAGATCACCAAGGAGCCTTGGTCAGCGGGCTTCAATCCCGCTGGCTTTGCCGCGGCACAGAGAATTCCGTGGCCCACATCATTCCTTCTTTAGAATATCTAGTGCGCCAATAAAGGGACATTAAGGCGCACAATATAGTGTGCCATAATAACTCTTATTATCAGTATATTCACAATTTATTTTCAATTAAACACGCGATTTATGCGTGTTTTATGCAGTTTAATACGTATTTTTACAATAGTAATGGATGGCACGGGATCTGATATTAACAGGCATAATCTGAATCCATAACTGGGGTTCAATTTGAATTAAACAGCCGAATCGGCCATGGCGGGCCGGTTTGGTGGAAGCAAACACCGCCTGAAAGGAAAGAGCATGAACACATTAAGTATTTGGAATCCGATTCATGAGATGGACGCGTTGTTTCATAACCGGCTGGCCTCGGTGCTGGGCGGCGAGGGACAAGCATCGGTGGCGTGGTCGCCGGTGGTGGACATTGAGGAAACAGAACAGGATTACGTGATACGCGCCGAATTGCCGGGGCTGGATAAGGACAAGGTGAAGGTGACGGTCGAGGACGGCGTGCTGACCTTGTCCGGCGAGCGGGATCTGGAGCGCACGGTGGAGGGGAAAACCTACCATCGCATCGAACGTTCGCATGGCACCTTCAGCCGCAGCTTCACTTTACCGGAGGATAGCGATGCCGAAAGTGTGGCTGCGCAATTCACAAACGGCGTGTTGGCCGTGCGTGTGGCCAAGCGCGAGGAGGCATTGCCGAAATCGATTGAAGTGCGCGTGGAATAATCATGAAGCCGCCGGGGAGCGGATTGCTCCCCGGCAGGCTGAATAGAACATTTGAACCAAGGAGAATTATCATGATGGACAAGTTAACTCATAAATCTCAGGAAGCGTTGAGGACGGCGCAGGAATTGGCGCGGGAGCGGTCGCACCAGGAATTGGACGGGCCGCACTTAGCGTTGGCGTTGACGCAACAGGCGGGTACGATTGTGCCAAATCTGTTGCAGAGGGCGGGAGTGGACTTGGCATCATGGGAATCGGATTTGAACACGGAACTGGATCGCCGCGCGCAAGTGGAGGGCGTGAGTTCGAGCGATGTGTTTCTGAGCCGTGATTTGAAGCAAGCGTTGGATCGGGCAGAGCAGGAGGCAAAGGCGTTGGCCGATGACTATTTGAGCGCAGAGCATTTGCTGCTCGGGCTGCTAGAGTGCGGTGCGGTCTTGAAGAAATTATTTCAGCGGCAGGGCGTGGCGCGGGCGGTGTTGTTGGAAAAGATGAGTGAGGTGCGCGGATCGCAGCGGGTGACGGATGCGAATCCGGAAGATAAATTTGAGGCCTTGGAGAAGTATGGCAAGGACCTCACGGCTTTGGCGCGGGAAGGGAAAATTGATCCGGTGATTGGCCGGAACGATGAGATTCGCCGTGTGATGCAGGTGCTGACGCGACGCACAAAAAATAATCCGGTGCTGATCGGTGAACCGGGTGTGGGTAAAACGGCGATTGCCGAGGGCTTGGCGCGGCGCGTGGTGAGCGGGGATGTGCCGGAGTCGCTGAAGGACAAGCGGATTGTGGCGATGGATTTGGGCGCGATGATTGCCGGCGCGAAGTATCGCGGCGAATTTGAAGACCGACTGAAGGCATTCCTGAAGGAAGTGACGGCGGCGGAGGGTCAGATTGTTTTGTTCATCGACGAGCTGCATACGATCGTGGGCGCGGGCAATGCCGAGGGCTCGGCGGATGCGGCGAACATGCTGAAGCCGCAGTTGGCGCGCGGGGAGTTGAGATGCATTGGCGCGACAACGCTGGATGAGTATCGCAAGCACATCGAGAAAGATCCGGCGCTGGAACGTCGTTTCCAGCCGGTGACGGTGGATGAACCGACCGTCGAGGAGACGATCGCGATTTTGCGCGGGCTCAAGGAGCGCTACGAGGTGCATCATGGGATTCGCATTCAGGACAGCGCGCTGGTGAGCGCGGCGCAGTTGTCGAACCGATATATCAGTGACCGGTTTCTGCCAGACAAGGCGGTGGATTTGATGGACGAAGCGGCCTCGCGTCTGCGCATGGAGCTGGACTCGATGCCGGTGGAAATTGATCAGCTGGAACGCGAGATTTTGCAGCTGGAGATTGAGGAGACCGCGCTCAAGAAGGAAAAGGACGATGCGTCGCGCGAGCGATTGACGCATTTGCAGAAGCAGTTGGCCGACTTGAAGGAACGCGCGGCTAAGCTCAAGTGCCAATGGCAGGGCGAAAAGGCGGCGATTGATGCGGCGAGCATCATCAACAGCCAAATCGACACGGCGCGACGCGATCAGGAAACGGCCGAGCGCACGGGCGATTTGTCGGCGGCGGCAGAGATTCAATACGGGCGCATTCCGGAACTAGAAGAGAAACTCGCGGCGGCCGAGAAGGCGATTCATGAACAGAACGGCAGCCGGTTGCTCAGTGAAGAAGTGACTGAGGACGATGTCGCCCGCGTGGTGGCCACGTGGACGGGCATTCCGGTGAGCCGCATGCTGGAGGGTGAGCAGCAAAAGCTGGTGCGGATGGAGAGCCGCCTGCACGAGCGGGTGATCGGCCAGGATGACGCAGTGACAGCCGTGGCCAACGCGGTGCGCCGGGCGCGCAGTGGATTGCAGGATCCGCAGCGGCCGATGGGCAGTTTTATTTTCCTGGGGCCGACCGGCGTCGGCAAGACGGAGCTGGCGCGGGCCTTAGCGGAGTTTTTGTTTGATGACGAGCAGGCGATGACGCGCATCGACATGAGCGAGTACATGGAGAAACACAGTGTGAGTCGCCTGATCGGCGCGCCTCCGGGCTACGTGGGCCATGAGGAAGGCGGTCAGCTCAGCGAGAGCGTGCGCCGCCGGCCTTACAGCGTGGTGTTGTTCGATGAGATCGAGAAGGCGCATCCGGATGTTTTCAACGTGCTGCTGCAGGTGCTCGATGATGGCCGCCTGACCGATGGCCAGGGGCGTACGGTGGATTTCCGGAATACGGTGATCATCATGACCAGCAACATCGGCAGCCCGCTGATCAGTGAACACTTTGCCGCGGGCAAAGCGACGGATGACGCGCTGCATACGGGCGTGATGGACGAGCTGAAGCGATGTTTCCGGCCGGAGTTTTTGAACCGCGTTGACGATAGTATCATCTTCGGAAGCCTAGACGAAACACAGTTGGGTGCCATCGTGGATATTCAGTTGAACCGCGTTGATAAACGCCTAGCTGATCAACAGCTGACGCTGTCGGTTAACGACTGTACGCGAGCTTTTCTTGCCAAGGCGGGGTATGATCCTCAATTTGGTGCGCGGCCACTCAAACGAGCCATTCAGCAACACTTACTCGACCCTTTGGCGCTCAAGTTGTTGGATGGGGATTTTAAACCTGGAGACACCATCACCGCCGAAGCTAAGGACGAGTCCGTTGAGTTTTCATTAGCTGAATAATCAAACTCTCCTTTACAGGGTCGGAAAGGTAGAATTGAGATACATTCTCAAAGCGTTTTTTGCCCTAATTCATTTGACGGTGCGCCGCTTTATGTCCGATACATTCCTTAGAGGATGAACCTAATAAAAGGCATATTTAATACTTCGCTTGGTAGAAAGTATATAATGGCAATTACGGGGGTTGGTTTGTTTGGGTTCATCATTGCTCACCTTTTAGGTAACCTTTTGGTTTTCGCTGGACCGGCAGCTCTAAATGAGTATGCAAAAAAATTGCATGATCTTGGGCCGCTGCTCTGGGTTGCTAGACTCGGGCTACTTGGCATGGTTGGTTTGCACATATGGTCGGCGATCAAACTTACTGCCGCTAATAAACAGGCACGGGAAGTTCCCTACAAAAGCGATGTGTTGCCTGTGGATGGTCATCGTCGCGATGATATAGCGGTAAAATTTGCCGCTCGAACAATGATCTTTAGTGGTTTGATAATAGTGGCTTTCGCATTTTATCACCTTGCTCACTACACCTGGAAGGTGCCTCAGATCAACGGCATACATGATGATTTCGAGACATATTATGTACAGGCCGACATGGTAACATCCGCAAATTTTACTGAGGGTGAACAAGGAAAGAATCCAGTGGATGTATACCGTATGGTTGTTACTGGTTTTAAGGTGCCGTGGGTGACGGGTTTCTATGTTATTTCTGTGGCTCTTTTGTGTATTCACCTCAGTCACGGTCTCAGTGCTATGTTGCAGACACTTGGAATAAAAAATAAAAACACTGAAAAATGGGTGGATAAAGGAGCCGTTATCTTTGCCACCCTCCTTTTTTTAGGCTATATTTCCATACCCCTTAGTATAATTTTTGAATTTGTAAAATTAAAATGAATGTTCCCATTATAGTTCCCATAAATGAATGCTTATGCGGGGCAAATTTGTGGAAATAACAGTTCCCATAAATGTTCCCACAATGTTAAAAAGGTAATACCCTGAAAATATAGCAAATTGTTTTTTGTTGTTGCAAAACGACAAAAAAAATGCAAAAAATCACTAAAAAATCGGATAAGTTCCCACAAAAGTTCCCACAAAATCATGGCTTCACTCACTAAAAAAGAGAACTCACCTTATTGGTTTTGTTGCTTCACAGCCCCCGATGGAACAAGAACTAAAAGATCTACCAAACAGACCGATAAGGATAAGGCTCTTTTGGTTTGTAGGGAGTACGAAAAGGCAGCATCCGATGCTAAAAAGTTAGTTTTAACCGAAAATCAGGCAAAAAAAGTTATCTCCGATATTAAGGAAAAAGTTCTGCCTCGAGTCGAAGTTGTACAAAAAAATATAGTGGAAAGACCCCCTTATACCTCTCCACTCCTAAATTCTAAGATACCCACCGGGCCAATTGAGGAAAAGTGGAACAAGCATAAGTTCGATCTTAAATTAGTTAATCCGGCGAATAAACGAAAATATGAAGTGATCGTAGTGGGTAGTGGTTTAGCCGGTGCCTCGGCAGCAGCGTCACTGGCTGAGCTGGGTTACAACGTAAATTGCTTCTGCTATCAAGACAGTCCACGCAGGGCCCATTCGATCGCTGCTCAAGGTGGTATTAACGCCGCTAAGAATTATCAGAACGATGGAGATTCAGTTTACCGTTTATTCTACGACACTGTAAAGGGTGGGGATTATCGTTCTCGTGAGGCTAATGTCTATCGCCTTGCGCAGGTCAGTGTGAACATCATCGACCAATGTGCTGCACAAGGTGTTCCATTCGCACGTGAATATGGCGGTCTTCTCGCTAATCGTTCCTTTGGTGGGGCACAGGTTAGTCGTACCTTTTACGCCCGAGGCCAGACTGGGCAGCAGCTACTACTCGGAGCCTACTCTGCGCTCAGCCGACAGATTGGTCTTGGAAAAGTAAAGATGCATACCCGCACAGAGTTGCTTGATGTCGTTCTGGTTGACGGTCAAGCGAAGGGAATCGTTGTGCGGAATATGGTTACGGGCGAAATCAGCCGGCATTCGGCGCATGCTGTTGTTTTGGCTACGGGAGGTTACGGCAACGTCTTCTATCTCTCAACAAACGCCATGGGCTGCAATGTGACAGCGACCCATCGGGCCTACAAACGTGGGGCGGCCTTTGCGAATCCGTGTTACACACAGATTCACCCAACCTGCATTCCTGTGAGTGGAGATCATCAAAGTAAGCTTACTCTAATGAGTGAATCATTGCGAAATGATGGCCGTGTTTGGGTTCCAAAAAGTCCTAGTATTTCCGAAAAAATTCGAAATGGGGAGTTGCAGCCCAGCAACGTACCAGAGGCGGAGCGTGATTACTATTTGGAGCGTAAATACCCGAGTTTTGGAAATCTGGTGCCTCGAGACGTGGCCTCTAGAAATTCCAAAGAGGTTTGCGACGAGGGTCGAGGAGTCGTTTCCTCCGGGTTGGGAGTTTATTTAGATTTTTCCGATTCAATTAATCGCATGGGAGAAGCCGCAGTACGTGAACGATATGGTAATCTTTTTGACATGTACGAAAAAATCACCGGATCGAACGCTTATCAAAATCCGATGACCATTTACCCTGCGGTACACTACACGATGGGCGGTTTGTGGGTTGATTACAACTTGATGAGCAATGTTCCTGGTTTATTCGCAATTGGAGAGGCTAATTTTTCTGACCACGGTGCTAACCGATTGGGTGCAAGTGCACTTATGCAAGGCTTGGCCGATGGATACTTTGTGCTTCCTTATACAATTGGTGAGTATTTAGCTGAGTCGGGGTGGGGTGACTGTCCAGATATAGAAAGCTCAGAATTTTTAGATGCTGAGAAAGCGGTGCGTAACCGCATTAATAAGCTTTTATCTATTAAAGGTAAGCGCACGCCAACTTCATTCCACCGTGAACTTGGAAAGATCATGTGGGAAAATTGTGGCATGTCCAGAAATGAATCTGGATTGAAAAGTGCTATCAGTAAACTTTCAGAGTTGCGGGAGGAGTTTTGGGGAAACCTCAATGTTCCAGGCGAAAAAGAGTCACTGAATCAGAGTTTGGAACTTGCTGGGCGAGTCTCCGATTTTCTTGAATTTGGACAGTTAATGTGCCGAGACGCTTTGCAACGCGAAGAGTCGTGTGGCGGTCATTTCCGCGAGGAACATTCAACTCCTGAAGGTGAAGCCAAAAGAGATGACGAAAATTTTGCGTTCGTGGGAGCATGGGAGCATAAGGGTGATGGCAATGAGCCTGTGTTACACAAGGAAGCCCTAGAGTATGAGGAAGTAAAAATGACCCAGCGGAGTTATAAGTAATGGGTAAATTGCTTAACTTAAAACTAAGAGTCTGGCGGCAAGACAACGCTGAGGATTCAGGTCGTTTCGAGGAGTATGATGCCAAGGGCGTTGACACTGATATGTCGTTTCTTGAAATGCTCGACGTGGTGAATGAGGATCTGCTTGAAGATGGCAAGGAACCTATTGCTTTCGATTCGGATTGCCGTGAAGGTATTTGTGGTACTTGTTCCATGGTAATCAATGGCACCCCTCATGGTGGACAGAAGGGGACGACTGCCTGCCAATTACATATGCGTCAATTTAGCGATGGTATGACTATTACTATCGAGCCCTGGCGGGCTTCGGCATTTCCGGTGCAGCGAGATCTTGTTGTGAATCGGTCAGCATTCGATCGCATCCAGCAGTCGGGAGGTTTTATAAGCGTGCGTTCGGGTAGTGTGCCGGATGCCAATGCAACGCCGGTTGCAAAAGAGGATGCTGATCTAGCTATGGATGCTGCTCAGTGTATTGGATGTGGTGCTTGTGTGGCTGCATGTAAAAACGCTAGTGCAATGCTCTTTGTGGCCGCAAAGCTATCTCACCTTAGTTTAGTGCCGCAGGGCCAACCAGAACGGGAGCGCAGGGCACTTGCGATGGTACAGAAAATGGATGAAGAAGGCTTCGGAAGTTGTACGGTTACCGGATCTTGCGAAGCAGTTTGCCCGAAGGAAATCTCGCTGGACTTCATCGCGCGTATGAACCGCGAATATGGTATGGCGTTGATTAGAAAAGGCACTGTTTAATTTTCATTTGCCTATGGTCCGTCAGGGCGTAGCCTTTCAAGACGCCTATGAAAACGTCACTCACCCGTCGTCAATTCGTAGGCAGCGTCGCTGCTGCCTCACTTGTTTTTCCGGCCATTCTCAAGGCCAAGGATACCCAAAAGAAAATCGTCACCGGTGTGATCGGCCTGAGCCGGGGCATGGGGCACGCGATTAAGTATCTTGAGGCCTCCAACTGTGAGGTCGCGTATTTGTGTGACGTGGACAGCAGGCGCGTGGCCAGCGGCATGAACCGGACGAAGACGTCGTTAGCGGAATTTCCGCAAACGCAAGATCCGCAGGGCATAGATGATTTCCGGCGCATCCTCGACGATAAATCGATCGATGCGGTGTCCATCGCCGCACCGAATTTTTGGCACACGCCAATGGCCATCCTCGCGATGGAAGCGGGTAAACATGTATACGTGGAGAAACCCGCCAGCCACAACGCGCGCGAGGCGGAGTTGATCGTGGCCGCGGCGAAGAAATACAAGCGCAAGGTGCAGATGGGCAATCAACGCCGCAGTCAACCGGGCATTATCGAAGGCATTGAGCGCGTGAAAGCCGGCGAGATTGGGCAGCCGACCTTTGCGCGCTGCTACTACGGCGGCGCCCGTGGCAGCATCGGCAAGGGTAAGTTTGTGAAGGTGCCCGAGTGGCTCGGCAAAAAGGGCTGGGAACTCTGGCAGGGTCCGTGCCCGGATCGGCCGTACAAGGATAACCTCGTGCATTACAACTGGCACTGGCACTGGCTGTACGGCGGCGGCGAAATGCAAAACAACGGTCCGCATTTCATGGACGTCGCCCGTTGGGGTCTGGAGGTGGATTACCCAAAGAACGTGACTTTCAACGGCGCGCGGTATCACTTCGATGACGATCAGGAAACGCCTGATACTG
This sequence comes from uncultured Verrucomicrobiales bacterium, assembly GCA_913042895.1. Taxonomy (GTDB): domain Bacteria; phylum Verrucomicrobiota; class Verrucomicrobiia; order Limisphaerales; family UBA1100; genus UBA1100. The sequence continues at coordinate 25,509 of CAJWMQ010000011.1, forward strand.
GTTATGCCACGTACGACTTTGGCAAAGTGGGCATCGGCTGGGACCAAAGCAGCTGCAACCCGCGCCGACAGGAGAAGCGGCCGTTTTGTACTTTCTACGGCAAGGGAGGTTCACTGGAGATACACCACGCCGGCTACAAACAATTCGACCTCGCCGGCAAGGAAGTGAAAGCCAATCCCGGCAAATGGGATGACGGTTTTCATTTCGGCAATTTCCTGAACGCCATCCGCACTGGCGAGCCGCTGAATTCCGAGATTAGTGATGCGCAGATCAGCACGCAACTCACTCATATGGCCAATATTGCCTACCGCACCGGCGGCGCCATCGAGGTTGATCCCAAAACGGGTCGCGTAAAAGGCAATGATCCCGCTGTGGAAAAACTGTGGGGCCGCGAGTACCGCAACGGCTGGGAGCCGAAGGTGTAAAGCATGGCTATTTACAATACTCCCTCAGATTCGGCTAACACAGCAGTACGCTCATTCCTAACAAAAATTGGGTAATAATATTATGGTCAGCCCTTAATACAGGGAGTGGGCGTGGGAAAAAGGTTTGGCTAACTATCAAGAAAGATGAGTTTGAGGGTTGTTGTGCTTACTGTGGAGAGAAAACAGAATCCGTTTCGATTGAACACTTAATCATGTTTAATCGGCATTGTGGACTTCATCATCCGGGAAACACTGTTCCGTGTTGTAGATCATGTAACACTCGCACCAAGAATGATGAGAAGTTTTATCATGATTGGGAAACTCACCTTGGAGCAATTATTGAGGAAAAAGGCGGTTCGATTTCGGAGTTAAACAAACGAAAAAAACGTATCATGAATCACATGGATAAATGGGCATATCCGAATCTATCTTCCGATGAAGAAAATGCTATCGCGCCATTGCACATTCTTTGTATGAAGGAATTCAAGCGGAGGTTTCAAAGAGCGTTTCTCTATATAGAGAGTTGGACAGAACCCTCATTCAAGGAAGAGGGACCAGAAACTGTAACTAATAGCTCACCGCGTCCACGCAGCGAGTGCAGCACTCGGGGTGGGCCTCATGTTGGCCGACGGTTTCTTCCCAGCGCCAGCAGCGGGTGCACTTGGCGCCTTTGGCCTTGGTGACCACATAGGTAGCGGCTTCGGCTTTGGTGTCGGCCACGATGTGAAGTTGGGAGATGTTGATCAATTCCCGCAAGGTCTCGGCATTGGCTTGAGCCGTCTCCAGTGCCTCTGGCTGGGCGGTGATAGTGACGCGGGCTTCGAGGGCTTTGCCAATGAGTTTTTCCTGTCGCGCCTTTTCGAGCTCGGCCAAGGCTGGTTCGCGCAGGGCGAATAGGTCTTCCCACGTGGTGCGTCCTTCATCGGACAGGCTGAGGGATTCTTCCGGCCAATCGGCGAGGTGCACGGAATCCGCATTATCGCCGGGCAAAAACTCCCACGCTTCCTCAGCAGTAAACACACAGATCGGCGCGAGCATGCGGGTAAGGCCGGAGCAGAGCCGCAGCAGTGTGGTTTGCGAGGCGCGTCGACGCGGTGAATCGGCGGCATCAGCGTATAGCCGGTCCTTCACACAGTCATGATACACGGAGGAAAGTTCCACGGAAACGAACTGGCTGATGCGTTGGTATACCACGTGATATTCAAATCGTTCGTAGGCTTCAGTGACATCACCTTGCATGACAGTGAATTGATCAAGTATCCAGCGATCTAGCGGCGTCAGTTCGGAATCGGCCACGGTATGTTGGGTTGGATCAAAATCGTATAGGTTACTGAGCTGATAGCGTAGGGCATTACGCAGGTTGCGATAGGTTTCAGCGACCTTCTTGATGCGTTCATTGCTGACGGTGATATCGTTACGAAAATCCTGTGAGGCTACCCATAATCGCACGATGTCCGCGCCATACTCGCCGACATAGGCCTCGCTGGTCTGCGGTTTGGCATAGCCGCCTTGGCCCTGTTTGCTCTTGGAAATTTTTTCGCGATCAGCATCGACCATGAAACCGTGCGTCAGCACCGTCTTGAAAGGTGGCGCGCCATTGCCGGCGAGCGAAAGCAGCAGCGAGCTTTGGAACCAACCGCGATGCTGGTCGCTACCCTCGAGATAGACATCGGCCTGCCAGTTCTCCACGCCTTCCTTTTCGGCATGATGCAGTTCAGGGCGTCGCATGATCACCGAACGCGAGCTGGAACCGGAATCGATCCACACATCGAGTGTGTCCATCGATTTACCGTCGGGCTCAGGGCCTTCCCAATCAGTGGGCTTTACGTCGGCCCAGAGGGCAGCTGTGTCGCGTTCGAACCAGACATTGGAGCCGTGTTCTTCAATGAGCGCAGCCGTGGTGCGCACAATGCGGGCATCGAGGATCGGCTCGGTGCCCGTATAAAACGCTGGGATCGGCACACCCCAGGTGCGTTGGCGGCTGATGCACCAATCGGGCCGGCCTTCCACCGCGCCTTCGATGCGGTTCTGGCCCCAGCCGGGCACCCAGTTTACTTCGTTGATGGCGGCGAGTGCTTTTTGGCGGAAATTCTCGTGATCGATTTTGATGAACCATTGATCCATCGCCCGGAAAATCACCGGCGTCTTACTGCGCCAACAGTGCGGGTAGCTGTGCGAATACTCCTCGTGATGCACCAGCCGATTGAGCCGGCGCAGGAGCGCGAGGACGGCTTCGTTGGCTTCGCTGGTACCGTTCTTTTCGAGAATGGATTGGCCGACCAGCTCCGCGGGCATCTGTGCCTTGGCCGGCAGATCATCGGTGTGGGTGAGTTTACCGGCGTCATCGACCGGCGAATAAATGGGCAGGCCGTTCTGACTGCCGAGCCCGTAATCCTCCAGCCCGTGCCCGGGCGCGATGTGCACAAACCCCGAGCCGGTACTATTCTCCACAAACGTATCGCCGGCCAGCACGGGGCCGGTCTTGTCGATGAACGGATGCACGTAACGCAACTCGCCCAGTTCCGCGCCGGAAATTTTCTCGAGCGTCTCGACATTATCCCAGCCGCACGTCTCCGCTACCTTGGGCAGCAGCGTTCTTTCGAGCAGATACGTTTCTGTGCCCACCCTTGCGCGCACATAGGTGAACTGCGAATTGTACGCCACGGCGAGGTTGGCCGGAAGTGTCCAGGGCGTGGTGGTCCAGATGATCAGGAACGTGTCTTCTTGGCCTTCTACCGAGCACTTCACAAAAATCGATTGGCTGACGTGATCCGCGTACTCCACTTCCGCCTCGGCCAACGCCGTGCGGCAGGGGATGCTCCAGTACACGGGCTTTTTGCCACGATAGACAAAACCCTTTTCAACGATATCCGCAAATAGCCGCAGCTCATCAGCCTCATATTTTTTGTCGAGCGTGAGGTACGGGTTTTCCCAGTTGCCAAACACGCCAAGGCGCTTGAACTGGGTGCGTTGGTGATCGATGTACTTGCGCGCATAGGCTTCGCATTCGCGGCGTATTTCCGCCGGGCTGGCATCCTCGCGCCCTGCCTTGCGCAGCTCCTGCACCACCTTGAATTCAATCGGTAACCCGTGACAATCCCAGCCCGGCACATACGGCACATTTTTGCCGCGCATGGTTTGATACTTGAGGATTATATCTTTGAGCGTTTTATTGAGCGCCGTGCCGATGTGCACATCGCCATTGGCAAAAGGTGGACCGTCGTGTAGCACAAAGGTCTCCTCGGCCTGCGCGTGGCGCTCCCGTATGCGTGTGTGCAAATTTTCTGCATACCATTGCTCAAGCCGTTGTGGCTCACGCTCCACCAGACTGGCTTTCATGGGAAAACCGGTCTGTGGTAGGTTCAGCGTGTCTTTGTAATTCATGCCCGACAAAGGCGGGGACGCTATCAATCGCGCGGTAGCGTGTCAATGAAGCGGCAGCTCAATGCCCTCGATGCTTAGTAGGCGGATCTTCCATTTCATACCGCCGGAAAAGCCTGTAAGACTGCCGTTGGCCCCTATCACCCGGTGGCAGGGGACAATCAACGGAATCGGGTTGGCTCCGCATGCCCCGCCAACAGCGCGCGCCGCCTTGGGTTGATTGAGCTGATGGGCGAGTTCGCCATAGGTCTGTACCGTGCCGCCGGGAATGGCCAACAGCAGATTCCAAACCGCTTGCCGAAATGCCGTGCCGGCGGAGAGATCGAGCGGCGGTAATGTGCGCGGGGTTTTGCCCTGCAACATCGTGTGCAATGCCGAGGTCGTTTGGCGCAGCCACTTGGCGGGTGGATCAATGGCGTCCGCCACCGGGGTCGCCTTGGCCCGGGGAAACTGAAGCCGCGCCAGACCGGTCTCGGTGAACTGCGCGCGAAACGGTCCCAGCTCGGATTCAATGAGGGCGGATTTCAAGGCACCAAGCTATCGCGCGGTCAACGAGCCGCAAGCCAAACCGGTTTACAACTGCGGAATGAGCAGGCTGAGAATGCTCCAGAGCACGGCGATGAGCACGAGCGTGAGGAGGATGAAACGGTTGCGCGCCACGCGCGTTTCCTTGCGTAGGGCGGTGTAGCCGTGGTTGCGCCCGGCCGCGAGATAGGTCACCAGCTTCTCATTGGGCGTCGGCTCCGGCGCCGTGTCCGGTTTCTTCAAACGCTGCCACCATCCATACAGATCAAACTTCCGCACACCCTGGTCATTATATAGGCGAGGGGAATCGGGCTCGGGCGGAAATAATCCGGCGGGGGTCGAATCGTTAGAGAGGATGGGATCCTTCGGCAGCGGCGAAGTTTCCTCCAGCTTGGTGCGGATCTCCGTAGCGTTGCGGGAGGTGGAGACGTGTTCGAGATCGGAAATCTGCTGTTCCAGCCGCTGGATTTGAGAATTCAATTCCCGCGCCCGCGACTTCATCACATCGGATTTGCCCCCAAACCACCCCATGAACCCCTAACCTTTCATCAACAGGACTGCGAGGATCCCGGCGCCAATCAATAACACGGGCCAAGTAAGCGCCAATCCCCAAAGACACATTTGGCCGAAAGACCGCGGCATGGACATGCCGCCCGAACCGGTGGCAGCCGGTGCTGAAAACACGCCAGCTTCCTCATCGCTTTCGCCGTTGAGTAGAGTCCATTTCAGGCGGGCTGAATTTAACTCCATGCGGGCGTTTTCGATGGTGGTAAGATTTCGGGTGAGCAGCACCTTCCATTGTTCGTCGTGCGTGTCCACTTCCTCTAAGGTTTCCACCTTGCTCATGGCATCACGCAAATCTTCAATGGTGCGGGCCATTTGCTCGGCATCGCGTTGGGTATCCATGTGCGCTTCCTCCATGAGGCCGAGGCTGCGCGTCAGCTCATGCATCATCTCCTCTCGGCCGGTTTGAAATTCCGAGAAGCGTCGGCGCGAATCCTCCACGGTTGCCTTCTCGCGTTCGAGCTTCTCGCGGGCACGATTCAGCTCGGCCAACTTCGTTTGTAATGAAGTGGCTTGGTGATCCAATTCCTCCCGGTCATCCGACATCACAGTTGTGCGCTTGGTGGTGACGGGAAAATCCTCCTCCAGTAAATCCGGCTCATCGAACGCAGCCATGGCAAAAACGCTAAAACGCCGAACAGTAAAAGTAAAGCACAGGTTGGGGTGTGCCGCTAAAAAGGCCCCAACGGGTGGGGTTAATGCTCATAATTCCGAGCGCGCTGTAGGCCATAAGCCAACGGGCCGAAGCCGACTCCCAGCGAGAAGACGAGGAACATGCCGATGTAAATGGCCTGCTGGGTTTCATCCGCGCGGCCGAAAATTTGCCAGGGCGATCCAAAGGGCGACCCGATTCCGAGCATCATCACGGCCATGCCGATGTACACAAAGCTCACCACCAAACAAAACGTGCCGCCGAAGCCAGAGACAATTTTACTAGGGTTATCCTCCTTGAGATCCGGGTACATCACGCCCATGCCCATGGCGAGGCCGTTCAGGGCCAGAGCCATCACGGAGATGCCGCCGCAGAAAAACACTTTTTGGGCTGTCGGCAAATGCAGCATGTTGCTCGAAAGCCAAATGAGCGGAATGGAAATCGCCAGCGAAATGACGGTGGCTAGCATGAACTTCACGCCGACCACGCGGTTTAATCCAAGTGGGGAGAGGCCGACGATCCAGAGGCGTTTGCCTTCCAGCGAAAACTGCGGGTAGACGAAACGCGTGGTCAACGTGGCGAGGTTCAGCGCGCACGCAGCGAGGTTCATGAAACTGACGAGCTTGGAAAAATAATCGCCACCAAACCGGCCTCCCGAAAACAGCGAGGTGAATTGCTCCGTGAAAAACCGGAGGTTCAAAATGTAAATGCCGAGAATACCAAAGAGGATGAGCGATTGGCCCCACTGCGCGGTATCGCGCCAGAAGATGCGGATATCCTTGAGCACAACGGCGCGCACATCCGGTGAGAGGAAGGGCACGCGTTGCAGGGTGCTGTCCAGAAAGCCGGGGGCAAAATCGAAGTCCTTGCGTTTTTCCAGTTGCGCGCGATACCAGGCTTGAAAGCGGATGGTCAACGAGGTTTGCCAGATCACACTGATGATTTGTGCCAGAGCCGTTAAAAGAATGATCCACGCGCCGGTTCCAATTAGCGAGAGATGTTGCAAGGGGGCTTCGCCGCCGAACGAAGTGAGCCATTGGTTGGATTGGAGGAGGAACACGCCCAGCAATCCCAGAATGCTGCTAGCCGTCAGCAAATGGGCGCTGCGGGAATTCAGCACCCACGAGACCACGGCGAGCAACGGAATGAGCCCCAGCCAAATGGGGCCAAGGGCGGAGACGGATTTATCGGCCGGCGCGTCGGCTTCGTTCACGGGGGCCAGTCTGGTGAGCTGCCAATGGTTGAGGTCGGTTTCCGGTAGGTCGGTGTCGGGTTGCTGCCAAAGTTCCTGGGCGGTGGAGCCGCGGATGTGCTCAGTAAAATTGGTGCTGGTGAAAGTGAGGCGCAGATGGCTGGTGTCTTCGCGGATTAATGCGCCTTCAAAGTAATTACCGTGATCGGTGACATTAAATGTTTCTCCGGTTAGCTCATCGTTTTCATCTACCTTTTCCACTTCGCGGCGGAAATAAAGTCGATAGGTAGCATCGGCCTTAGGTTGAGTGTCGCTGGCTGGAATCAAAAGATGAGTGGTGTGAACGGTGGGGCGCGGGGTGTTGTGCAGGCTCTGCACCTGCAGGGCTGGCGCATCGGGCATCAACACCGCCTCCGGTTCGGCGGCAAACTCCGCGGCCGGGCCTCGTAGATGGTTGCGGCCCCGGACAAGGTCCAAGCCGGATAGGGTGGAACGTAAATTGGCATTGATGAGATACTCCAAGTCCGGCCCCAGCTGCTGCATCTCTCCTGAGGCACTACGTTCGTAGAGGAGGCGCAGGCTGGGTTTTAAGGCGTATAAGCCATCCTGCACCAGTCGTGGTTCCAATTGCGCCACCTTGTTCGTAGTCCAACGACCGAGATCAATGGAGGCGATGTCCGGAGATTTTTTCTGGGCCGCATAGTTTTCGGCCAAAGGCGCGAATTCGTCATGCCAGAAATCCTTGATGCTACTGAGATTGACCAGAGGCAGGAACCACGCGAGCAGGATGATTTGCGCGCACAGCCGAGGGGTGAAGGACATGGCCTGACTCCAATCCCCGGTCAGACTGCCTCGGCTGAGCGTGGCGGATAGGGACTGGTAAAAGGTTTTGCCAGTGCTGGTGAATCCGAGAAAGCCGAAGAACAGGACATTGGCTGTGAGCACACCGATGAAAAACTGCGCCAGTGTGCGTGCGCCATCCACCCAGTTGGTGAGCGTACTGGAGAGCCAGTAGCTGGGCAGGAAAGGGAACTGCGCGAATTGGGTCTTGGCCAGTAACCGGTCGGTGAGATCCAGCACACGCGTTTCCAGGGTTTGTTCAGTTGCCGCTTCAGGTTGGAGGTACACCTTCACCATGTACACGATTGCCAGCAGCAAGAGCACGGCGGTGGTTTGAAATAAACTGCGGTCGAGATAACGAGCCATGAACACCGCAATCCAGCAGCCGAAGACCGCGGGCAGGATGATAAATAACGCCACCAAAAACGGCGTGATCAAATAAAAGCCCAGCGCCGCCTTTTGGTGAATGCCATAGGCGACCACCAATGGCGCAATCAGCAGGAGGAAGGCCCATGAAGCTACCACGGTGGTTTCCACCAACTTCCATTGAAAGATGTGGTTGGCCGAGAAAGGGAGGGTTTGCAGAAAACGCGTTTCCTGATTTCGAAACATGTTGGTGTAGCCAACCACCACATTGGAAAAAAGCAGCAGCATGAAGAGCATGGCAAAGAGCAGGAACACCAGATGCTCAATCAACAGGTCGCCCAGCCCGGGAAATTTGGAGACATAACGCAGGCCCGCCCAAAACAAGCCGGAGGCGATGAGCGGATAAAAGATCAGAAACACTGCCACCATGAACGACAATGTGCCCGAGCGCGAACCGGCCTGTGCGACGCGGCGCCACGCCTGAAGCAGGTTTACTTTTAGCAACAGCAGGAACGGCGACGGAAATCGCTGGGAGGAATCGCTCATCAGCCTTGATGCAGTTGGCGTTGTACGGCCACGTCGGATTCTTCCCGCGTCAGGGCGAGGAAGGTTGCCTCCAGCTCGGCATTGCCCTCGCCGCCTAGATTATGCAGTTCCTCCTCGGTGCCCACGGCTACCAGCTTGCCCATGTGCACAATCCCAATGCGATCGGCTACTTCCTCTGCCACGCTCAGCTGGTGTGTGGAGAGAAACACGGTCATCCCTTGCGCCGCACGTTCCTTGAGTACTTCCTTGAGAATATATTGGTGATGCGGATCTAGGCCCACCATCGGTTCATCTAACACAAAGACCTCGGGGTTGTGCATTAACGCCGAGACAATCGCGATGCGTTGGCGTGTGCCGTGCGAAAGGCTTTCGATGCTCTTACGCAGGTACGGCTCTAGCGAAAAGCGGGGGATGAGATCGCGCGTGCGTGTCTCGATGTCCTGCTCGTTCATGTGAAAGAGCTGGCCGGTGAACCGGAGGAATTCCCACGGCGTAAGCTTATCGTACAGGAATGGAAAGTCCGGCACATAGGCGAGGCGCTTACGCACCTCAATGGGCTCGGCTTGCACGTCGTATCCGCACACCTTGGCGGTGCCGGTGGTGGGGGCAATGAGGCCGACCAGCATCTTGATGGTGGTGGTTTTGCCGGCTCCATTGGCGCCGAGAAGGCAAAAAACCTCGCCGGAATCGACCGCAAGGTCGAGCCCGCGAAGAGCCACGTGGTCTCCATAATGCTTCACCAGGCCTTGTGCCTGTAAGATCATTGCGCGCTCCTTACCCCCATCAACTCATCGCATCATAAGGATTGCATCCGTTCTGTCCATGCCAAACGCACGGCGTTAGCGTTTGAAACCTTCAAGGTGCAGTCAAATGCGCCATGGTCGCCTCGGTAAAGTCTTAGAAAAGCAGTGTCGGTTTAGTGCAGCCACAAAACCGACGACACGCTACGCTAAAGCGACTAAAACTAGCTGCTTACGGTCCATTTTGGCGCTGCGCTTTGGAACGACGGTGACGGCGTCTTCCCTTAGCAGCGTAATCTAGAGTAATCTCGCCCCATG
>CAJWMQ010000012.1 GCA_913042895.1 uncultured Verrucomicrobiales bacterium
CTTGGCGGGGCTGGCGGCGGCGTGAAACCACCGCTCGCAGGCTTCGTGGAGAGGTTTCTGGTGTTTCAAGAGGCTTTCGGCAATGGTGGCGAAAGAGAAAATGAACATGCCGGCATTCCAACGGTAGCCGCCGTCATTCAGATATTCCACCGCCCGATCGTAATTGGGCTTCTCCACGAAGCGCTGGACGACACGAAACGTGCTCTTGTAGGCCTTGCGATCCTTGGGCGGGGGTAGCGGGTCGCCCATTTTAATATAGCCATAACCCGTCTCCGGGGAGGTCGGCTTGATGCCAATGGTGATTATAGCCTGACCGCGCTCAGCCAGATCAAAGCTTTCCTCAAGGTTGCGTTGAAATTTTTTGACGCTGTTTTCAGGGATGACATGGTCTGACGGCAGTATCGCCATTGTGCCCGTTGTGCAGCGCGCCCCTACAAGGGCTGCGGCCAATGCCACAGCCGGGCAGGTGTCACGGCCGCATGGTTCGGCCACTACATTATCTTTTGGTAAACGCGGGAGCTGTTTGCGCACGGCGGCCGCTTGCGCCTGATTGGTGATCACAAAAATATTCTTCAGTGGAACGATGGGCTTGATGCGCTCGACTGTGTGTTGGAGAAACGATTGTTTGTCGAATAACGCCAGCAATTGCTTCGGAGTGGCTTCACGGCTCAACGGCCAGAATCGCTCGCCCTTGCCGCCGGCGAGGATAACCGCAAATCGGTTCTTGTTTGAGGCAATTTTCTTGGCGGGCATAATTAAAGAGCTTCGGTGAGTTTTCGGACAAAACCACCAACTCGCTCCGGGAGATCGGGGGCGTTTCCGTGTTCGGCGATTTGGTTTACAATGGCACTACCAACCACCACCGCGTCGCAGTCTGCGGCGACTTGCCGTACTTGTTCGGCATTTGAAATGCCAAACCCCACAGCGATGGGTAAATCGGTATGCCGGCGTATGGCGGCGATCCGTTCATCCAAGCTCGAAACAACATCTTGCCGCATGCCGGTAACTCCTTCCCTAGAAATATAATAGATAAAACCGCTGCCGCGCGCCGTAATAGCGGCAATGCGTTCCTCAGGAGTCGTGGGCGCAATCAGCCAGATGCTGCACATGCCCGCCTCTTTCATCAACTGCTCGTATTCATCCGCCTCCTCCGGCGGCAGGTCGAGTGCGAGCAGGCCATCTACGCCGGCGGTGGCGGCGGCATCAATGAACTCTTCCAGGCCTCGGCGATGCATGATGTTGAAGTAAATGTATAAAACAATCGGCACATCCGATTGCTTGCGAATGGCGGCAACTGTTTCGAGCAGGCCTTCGGGCGTAGTGCCGCTGGCCAAGCCCCGTTGGGCGGCAAGTTGATTGACCAAGCCGTCGGCCAATGGATCGCTGAAGGGGACGCCAAGCTCGAGGATATCCACGCCGGAATCCGCTAACTGCAAGGCAAGCGCTTCGGTAGATGCCAGATCGGGATCGCCCGCGCCTATGTAGGCCACAAATCCCTTGCGCTTTTGTTTGCGTAGGTTCTGGAAACGTTGATCAATACGGTTCACCGGGCGGAGCATGTCAATTCCAGTCATTGGAGGCAAGCCGCAGTCCATCGAGAGTCAGTCGCGGCCGGATGGCGTTCACCTCAGGAATCTTGCGCCCGATCAATCTCGCACAACCACCTGTAGCGATCACGGAAAGTTTTTTGGTGCCGAGTGATTGCCGAATCTCCTTGATCAATCCCTGCACCAATCCCCGGTAACCGTGCACAGCACCAATCTGCATGGCCTGTACGGTTGTCTTGCCGATGGCCGTTTGATGATCTTTTAATCTAATAGCGGGAAGCAGGGCGGTTTTCTCATGGAGATAATCGGTCATGGCCGAAAGCCCCGGAGCAATGACGCCTCCGACGTAAGCGCCTGAACCATCGATAATATCAAACGTGACAGCCGTGCCGAAATCCACGACCAAAACGGGGCCTCCAAATTCATCCAGCGCAGCCCTGGCGTTGGCGAGTCGATCCGGGCCAATGGTGGCCGGTTTTGGGTAGCGCAAGTCGACCCCACAATTGGCGTGTGTGAGGGTTGAAAATGGTGCCGGGCACAGGGCTTTGGCCAGCTTGGTTGCTGCGGGCACCACGCTGCAACAGGCTGTGCCGGTGAGTTTGTGTTTACCGACTATTTTCTGGAGAGTGCGTGGGCTCGACCATTTGTCGGTTGAGAACTCCAAAACCTTACCAACCCGCCTACGCGAGGACAGGCTAGCCGTGGTGTGTGTGTTGCCAATGTCGAGCAGGAGTTTCATTTGGTTAATGTGACATCGCCGCCAATAACGCGCTCCATACGGCCATGCTGGGTGCGTATCAGAAGAGCACCGCTTTCATCCAATGCCTCCGCCCGGCCGGAGATGCGGCGTGGCCCGATATCTACGATTACCTCCTTGCCGATGGTAGTGCAATGTCCGGCCCACTCCTCGGCAATCGAGGGGAACTGGCGATTAAGGATGCGATCATAGTCGGCATCGAGTTCGCGGAGAATTTGTTCGGCCAGTTGCGCGCGGTCCACAGCCTTGCCGAGGGCGAGCTTTAGGGAGGTCGCGATGCCTGACAATTCTCCAGTGAAATCGCTGGCGGTCTGGTTTACATCGATGCCAATTCCCAGGATTACGTGTCGCACATGGTCGATCTCAGCGCTCATTTCGGTGAGAATCCCGGCGACTTTACGTCCCTTAATCTGAATGTCATTCGGCCATTTAATTCCGGCGTGAACCCCAGTGGATTGACGGATTGCACGAACGAGACTGACGGCGGCTGCAGCCGTCAACTGAGTGCATTCGTTGGCGGTGAGGGCAGGGCGCAGCAGAACCGAAAACCAAAGACCGCGCCCGGTCGGGGATGACCATTTGCGTCCCAATCGACCTCGGCCTTGGTTTTGGGATTCAGCAAACACAACGAGCCCTTCGGCTTCGCCGGTTTGGGCGGCTTTCTCGATTTCATCGTTGGTAGAGGAGGTTGTTTGCAGCGTTTGAATGCGCCGCCCGATGAGTATTTTTCCGGCCAAGCGTGATAGCAGATCTTCGGCGATTAGTTGTTCGGGCGAGGAAATCAGCTGATAGCCTCGGTGCGGGCTGGCGATGATTTCAAAGCCGGCATCGCGCAATGACTCTATGTGTGACCAAACTGCCGCGCGGGAGATCTTGAGCTTTTGGCACAAGTCACTGCTGGACACCCCGTGCTCAGCGGCGCGGAGCGTAGTGAGGATTTGGGCCGCCGGAGTCACAGTGAAAAATCCAGGGCAATATCCACGGAGATCGCCGAATGTGTTAGGGCTCCCACGGAAATATAGTGCACGCCAGTTTGCGCGATGTCGCGAATGGTGTCCAGAGTCACGCCGCCGCTGGCTTCGATCTGCGAGCGGTTGTCGATTAAGGCAACGGATTCGCGGAGTTCATCAAGCGTCATGTTGTCGAGTAGGATAATGTCCGCGCCGGATTCTGCGGCCTGTCGGGCTTGGATCGGGGTGTCTGCTTCCACTTCGATCTTGAGGTCGGGATGGGCGTCGCGACAACGTTCAATGGCCGAGCTGATGCGGTTATTGCCCTCCAAGGCGGCTAAGTGATTGTCCTTGATCATCACCATGTCATCCAGGCCGTGACGATGGTTTCGGGCACCACCACATTGAACGGCATATTTTTCCAGATCACGCCATCCCGGGGTAGTTTTTCGCGTGTCGAGCAATAGTACACCTGAGTCCTTTACGGCGGCTACATAGCGAGCGGCTTGAGTGGCCACGCCGGAAAGTCGTTGGGCGTAATTGAGGGCGGTGCGTTCGCCGGTGAGTAATGCGCGGGCGGAAGCATCAAGTGTTACAAGGGTGGCTCCCGCAGGCACCTCATCTCCATCAGAATGCAAATGAGTGATGACGGCTTCCGTATCGAGTCGTTGGAAAACCGTTTCGATTAAATTCCGCCCACAAAAGGTGAGTGGCTCACGGGCAACAATGTGACCTTGGCATCGGCGTTGGGCGTCTACCAAGGCGTTGGTGGTGGCGTCGCCTTCACCAATATCCTCGGCCAACGCCGCGGTAACATGGGCTTGAATGTGTTCACCGGAAAGATCTGGCACGCGGCATTCTTGAGAGGCATTGAGGCGGTTGGCAACGCATTTATCTTTCCAAGAGAAAAGACGTGCTTTTTCGCGAGGCTGAGGGCATATTGAACCCATGGCGAACGTCATCATCCGACCGGACTGGCACCTCCCGGAATCTTCAATTACTCCAATCAACGAATACCACAATCGGCGTGCATTCGTGAAGCAGCTTGGCTTGGGGGCTGGTATCGCCGGACTAAGTCTTGCCGATACACTCCAGGCCGCGGCAGCTCCCAAACTATACCCCGCCAAACGGAACGCGAAGTATAACCCGAAGATCGTTCTCACCAACAAGGCTTGGGCTACCGGTTATAATAATTTTTATGAATTCACCACCAGCAAGGAGCACGTACGTTTTCTGGTGGATAAATTTAAAACCAACCCATGGCAGGTAGAAGTTTCCGGCCTGTGCGACAAGCCCTTTAAATTTGATGCCTTGGATATGGCCAAAAAATTGGGTTTGGAAGAGCGCGTGTACCGATTCCGGTGCGTAGAGGCGTGGTCCATGATTGTGCCTTGGACCGGCTATACGCTTTCAAAACTCTTAAAACAGGCTGAACCCAAGGCCAGCGCAAAGTACGTGAAGTTTTATACTGCCATGAAACCGGCTGAAATGCCCGGATTAGCACGTCTGCCACAATACCCATGGCCCTACACGGAAGGTCTGCGACTCGATGAGGCCATGCATGATTTGACCTTTATGGCCACCGGCATTTACGGTGAGCCTTTACCAAAGCAGAACGGCGCACCACTACGGCTCGTGGTACCGTGGAAGTATGGTTACAAGAGTATTAAGAGCATCGTGAAAATTGAATTCACTGATCGCCAACCAAAGACGTTGTGGAACGCGCTTGCTCCACGCGAATATCCTTTTGAATCCAATGTTGACCCTGGGGTGCCACATCCGCGCTGGTCACAAGCCAGCGAACGACTCATTGGGCCCAATCCCGTTCGCATCAAAACGATCAAGTTCAACGGCTATCCGCAAGTCGCCGGCCTCTACAAATAATTCATGCCGCTCCCGATTCTTTCCGTAGCCCAAGTGCGCGATTGGGAGAAACGAACTTGGGATGCAGGGATTGCTGGTGAGACCGTGATCGAACAGGCCGGGCAAGCAGTGGGCCGACTGGCTACTCAAGTCACGCAAAGTGCGGATTCCGTACTACTGCTAATAGGTAAGGGGAATAACGGTAGCGACGCGCGAGTTGCCGCTCGGCATTTGGGAGACCGGAAAGTTGCCGTGCTAGAGGTTGCAGATCCGGTTGAAGACTTGGGCGCTCTGAAACATCATCTCGGAGAGAACCCCGTGCTCGTTGTGGATGGCCTATTCGGGATCGGTCTGAATCGGGATTTGGATAAGCATTGGCAGCAATTTATCCAATGCATCAATGAATCGGATGCACCTGTGCTGTCGGTCGATTGTCCCTCTGGATTGGATGCTGATAATGGTCAGGCACGAGGAGCGGCAATTGAGGCTGCCATCACACTCTGCCTTGGGTCCTTGAAACCGGGGCTTTTGGCGAACTCAGCGGCTCATTGTGTGGGGCGTTTGCGCATTGCTTCGCGCATTGGCTTGAAAGATCCAGCACCCGAGGCGGATTCGTATTGGGTTACAGAGCAAGACATGCGCGGTTTAAGTCCCCAACGGGATCCGGTTTCTCACAAAGGTATTCACGGCCATGTAGGAATCATTGGAGGTTCTACGGGCTATCATGGTGCACCGATTCTTGCAGGATACGCCAGCCTTCGGGCTCAGCCGGGCTTGGTTAGTATTTTTACGCCGGCTTACCAACCCGTTTCCGCTCAGTGCCAGAGCATTATGGTACATCCATGGGACCGAGACTGCGTGGAGGCATTGAGTCGTACCACGGCGCTGGTGGCTGGGCCGGGCTTGGCTGGGGATGATATTGAAGATTCTTTACGTCAAACTGTTCTGAATATTTGGAATGAATCCAATAAACCGATGGTCTTGGATGCCTCTGCGTTGGATTGGTTGCCCAAGGGGCCGCCGGAGAGTAAGGCCTTTCGTTTGCTGACACCACATCCGGGCGAAGCTGCTCGGTTGCTTGGTTGTTCTCCGGAGAAGGTGGAATCCGGCCGAGTGCGCGCAGCTCGTACTTTGGCCGAACAATTTGGGGCGACGGTTTTACTGAAAGGGAGACACTCGGTTCTGACACAGTCAACTGGCCCGGCTTTGGTAAATTCCACGGGTAATGCCGGCTTGGCAAAAGGCGGAAGCGGCGACGTTCTGGCAGGGTTCGTTGGCGGCCTGCTTGCGCAACCCGTTTTCCACGGTAGAGAGATCCAGGCTGCAATGTACGCAACCTGGAAGCACGGCTGGGCGGCGGATCAACTGGCGTCAGGTAGCGAATACTGGGGAATGGATGACTTGATTAATACGCTCGGAAAACGGGAATTTCATTGAAGAATCGGCAATCCTATGTCAAAAGTCACATGCTTTGGGGAGGCGTTTTCTCATTTTGGCGATCGGGCTGTGTCATGCTTTTGGGGCATGGGCTGCCTTTCAGGTATCCCTGCTGAATTCTCCGGAACCGATCATGGTAAAACGGGTGGCGTCGGTAAATGAAGGTGGCTTGGTTTTTAGTCGAGTCTTAGGGAAATCAGATTTCAAACGCTACCACTGGGGAGAGTTTTCTTTAAAAGGCACGCAAACCCTTATCGCTGAATTGCCGGGACAATCGGTTTTCCGCCAAAAAAGTAAAACGGATCAAAGCTGGTTCATGGATGCTCTGCGCAACCAAATGCTCAAGCTCATGCCCCCGCCTGCGGTGGAGGAAGTGGTGCCCCCGCCGGTGATCGCCCTCCAGCAACCGCGCAAACCGATTGCTCAACCACTCTCCCCACCAGAGCCTGCGCCTGTTTTGCCTTCACCTCCAGTGGTGGCAAAGCCTGAAAAGGGACCTAGAGTAGTTCCACCTCGAAACGTGAACGCCAAACCGGCGGTTATTGCGGAAAGGCCATTGAAGCACACTGTTGCCCAGCAAGAGCCGCCAAGAAAAGCGCACCCGAAAAATCAGCACACAAAGCCGTTTAATCTGATTCCCGGTCCAAATATTTTGCCGCCTGACACTGAATCCGCCACGGAGGGTAAGGCTGGCTTGTGGCTTATTGCGTTTATTATAATGAGCCTCAGCGCTTGGGCCGGGTACGAAGTGGCCGTTTTCCGGAATCGGCCAGTAAAATTGGTGTGCCTGCTTTCCGCCTTATGCCCTGTGATTGTTCCTGTAGTGTTCCTGATTTGGCCAGAACCGGTTGATGAGATCGAGGAAATGCAGCTGACTGCTTATAGCCCGGCGCCAGACATGGCCAATATCGAAGATGCTACTCATATCACAGAACTCGATACGCGTATGGAAACTGAGGTGGAGACTGCGACCCAAATACATGAATGCTATCGTGCCGAGGAAACTCGATTCAGCGGCAAATTTTTTGCCGATTATTTGGCGCGCTTTTACAAGGAGCCTCCCGAGGACGGCCGAGCCTTGGTGTTAACCACCGAAAAAGGTGCGTATCCCGTCCATCACATCAGCGATCTTTCACCGGAGAGCATGAGCATTGTCTACCCCTCACAAGAGGGCCTAGCTGAAACCTCCATTCCTTACCGTCACCTGCAGGAAGTGCGGGTTCAGACAGTTCAAATTTTATGAGCAATAAAATACGATCCATCCTGTTATTCGGGGCCCCCGGTTCGGGCAAGGGTACGCAGGGCCGCGTTCTCGAGCAAATTCCGAACTGGTATTACTTTGCCAGCGGTGATGCGTTCCGCACTTTACGGCCGGAGGATCCTCTTGGGAAAACTTTCCTCGAATATTCCAGCCGCGGCGAACTGGTGCCTGATGAATTTACGGTGACCTTATGGCAAAAGAAAATCGAGAGTGCCATTGTGAAAGGAACGTTTCAGCCGGATCATGACATCCTGTTGCTCGATGGCATCCCCCGCAACGAACATCAGGTCGAGATGATGCGCGAACACATTGATGTGCTGGCCATGTTGCATCTCACGAGCAAGGATAAGCAACAAATGATCGAGCGCATCCAACGCCGCGCACTTATCGAAAGCCGGCTGGATGATGCAAATCTGGATGTGATTCATCAACGCTTCGAAACATACGAAGAAGAGACAAAGAGCGTCATGGAATGTTATTCCGACGAAATCATCCATCACATTGATTCCGGGCAAACGCCCGTGCACGTGTTACGGGACATTCTGGAGGCCGTGGCCGATATTCAAGTGGGCGCAGTATGACCTGGCGCGTGGTCTATATGGGCACGGCTGAAATCGCCTGTCCAACGTTGCAGGCCCTAGCTGTAATGCCGCAAATAGAGCTTGCGGCTGTTTATACTCAACCAGACCGGCCAAAAGGGCGCGGCCAATCCGTTCAGTTTTCACCCGTAAAGAAACTGGCCCTAGAAATGGGAGAGGCGGTTCTCCAGCCAGAATCACTGAAATCAAGCTTAGCCTTTAAGGAACTGGCCTCCCTGAAGCCTGATGTTTTGGTGGTGATGGCCTATGGGCAGATCCTTTCCCAACAGGTTTTGGATTTACCGCCGCACGGCGCGGTAAACCTACATGCTTCACTCCTTCCACGTCACCGCGGCGCCTCCCCCATTCAGCAAGCCATTCTTGCGGGGGATACCGAGACTGGAGTGACCCTCATGCAAATGGAGGCCGGTCTTGATACCGGCCCCATGATTGCAAGGGCTAGTATTCCTATTGGCAGAGAGGATACTGCCGCAACCGTTCATGATCAGCTAGCCCAGCTGAGCGCCAATCTTACCGTGGAAATCCTCCCTGATTACCTTATTGGAAACATGCCCGTGACGCCACAAGATGACAGTACAGCCACTTACACCGCCAAGATTTCAAAAAAGGACGGTCAAATTGATTGGCGTAAATCAGCTGATGAATTGGATCGTCAAATCCGCGCATTCACACCTTGGCCCGGCAGCTACACGCACTTGTCCACCACAGAAAAATCTCTTCTGAAAATCCTAGGCGCTCAAGTAGCTGAAGGCGCAGGATCTCCCGGGCAAATTTTGGCCAGTGAAAATGGCCAACTCGAGGTCGCTACTGGGCAGGGGAGTTTGATTCTAACTTCTGTTCAACGCGAAGGGGCTCGACCAATGGCTGGAGCCGATTTCCTAAATGGTTGCCCATTGCCGTCCGGCGCGGGTTTGAAATAACTCCAAGCACTTGACAATAGCTTCAATTCGAGCAAGTTAGTTCAAACGTTTGTTTGAAACATACGTTCGACCATGGTTAAGCGCTCGACTAAAGACAGGATATTAGATGCGTCTGAGGTATTATTTGCTCGAGACGGTTCCGGTGGGGCTTCATTGCGTGCAATTACTCAGATGGCTAAGGTCAATCTGGCGGCTGTTCATTATCATTTCGGCAGGAAGGATCTCTTGCTTGAGGCTGTTTTGGCGCGTCGACTACTCCCGTTAAACGCCGAACGAATCCGAAGTTTGGAAGCGTATCAACAGAAAGCTGGCAGGAAAAAGGTGCGCTTGGAGAATGTCATCGAAGCTATGGTGGGTCCCGCCCTTCGTCTGAGTCGGGACGAAACCAAAGGGGGGCGAATATTCATGAGGTTGCTCGGTAGATTGGTGCTTGAGCCGGACGCGCGTGTCCAGAAGCTGTTGACTGGTCAATTTGAGACCGTGCTCAAGAAGTTTGAGCCAGCCCTTAAGGCTGCTTTGCCTCATTTGGAACCCCAAGATTTCTTTTGGCGGCTGCATTTTTTGGTCGGCTCCATGGCGCATACCATGGCGGATTCCGAGCGCATTCGGCTGATCTCCGGTGGGATCTGCGATCCGGATGATACAGAGGGCACTATTCAGTGTCTGGTTACCTTTTTGTGCGGGGGGCTTCGGGCAAAATGAATGGATACATGGTTTTTGCGTTGATTGCTTGTCTGGTTGGTTGCCGGCAATCAACGCCATTAAGCACGCAGCGCATCGAACTGGAACTTCCTGAATTATGGAGCGTGGGAGCGAGCTCTCAGCCTACAAACAAGGAATGGTGGCGCTCTTTTGGAGCTCCTGAAATCGAGCAGTGGGTTCGGGATGCCTTGATTCATAATCACGATCTGCAAATAGCCGCCATCCGACTTGAACGGGCACGTACAGAGGCCCGCATGTCAGCTTTTGTATTACGGCCAAAATTGGATGTGTCGGTTTCCGGAGAGAAAAGGCAGAGCAGCTTTATTGGCCTGCCGTTTGGCGGCAGTGGGATTTCCCGGTCTCGTTATGAAAGTTACGGAACATCGGCGGGATTGAATTGGGAAATGGATTTATGGGGGCGGATTCGTGCCGGCTACTCGATTGCACGGACTGATGCCAAAGCCGCAAAACATGAACTCGAAGCGGCCCGGTTATCAATCGTTGCTGAGGCTGTGCGACTATGGGTGCAATTGGCCGAGGCCCAGATCCAGGAACGTTTGGCAGGAGAATCCGTCCTGCTGTTGGAGCAAACATTATTGCAAGTGGAACTGCGATTGAACGCCGGCCGCGGTAACGCCTTGAATGTAAAGCAAACAAGGGCGGACTTGTCGGAAGCCAAATCAACAGTTGTCCAATGGCGGATTCGATCAGAAAGACTGGCGCGTTCTATGGAATTGTTAGCGGGGCAAACCCCATCGGGAGTCAAACCTGTGACGACGGAGTTGAGTGACTTGCCATCACCTCCGTCCAGTGTTCCTGCTGGCATTCCGGCCGAACTTTTAACGCGTCGCGCTGATATTGTTGCCGGGTTTGCCCGCATTCATGCCGCCAACCTGAGTATTGCCGAAGCGGATGCGGGCTTGTTGCCGCGTGTGGGACTGACATCTTCCGCCGGGACTTCCAGCGATGAATTGAAGAGGTTGCTGAATGGCGATTCGCTGATTTGGTCAATTGGGGGCACTCTTTCACAGACTATTTTGTTTCCAGACGAACAGCAAGCCCGGCTCAATAGTCGAAGCCTTAAGGCTGAAGAGGCTGTGTTGAGTTATCGCCAGAAAATCATGACCGCCCTGCACGAAGTGGAAACGGCTCTAAACGCGGGACGCCTGCTGAGTATTCAACGGATGCACAATAAGTTGGCCGTTGAAAATGCCCAACAGGTTTTGGCGTTAACTGATCAACGTTTCGAATTGGGATTGGCCAACGCAGCGACGTTGCTTGATGCTCAACGCCGGTTATTGATTTCGCGCTCCGCGTTGATATCTGTTCGGCGAGCAGAGCTTGAAAACCGCATAGATCTTCACCTGGCTCTTGGGGGTGAAATTTCCGTGGAGGATGCGCCGTGAGACTTGCCCTGCGAATTGGTTTGCCACTTTTAGCACTCACCTTCGGAGTGGGTGGGGCAGTATGGTTGGTGGCTCATAAAAAATCTATCGAGCCCGTGCCTCAAAAAAAAATACCGCCGCTAATTGAAGTGGTTGAGGTGACGTTGAATAATTACCAGCCGGTTATTCGTTCTCAAGGTCGTGTTTTGCCGCGTCGGGAAGTGTCTGTTATGCCGAGAGTTGGAGGGGAGGTTGTCGAGGTGTCGGCAAAATTGAATGAGGGTTTTCTGGTTGATGTTGGTGAGATTCTGGTGCGAATCGATGAAGAGGATCATCGTTTAAACCTTCGGCAGGCAGAGGCGGATATTCTTTCGGCTAAAGCCTCGATGACCAGTGGACTGGCGCAATTAGCCAATGCTCAGGCGCAAGCACGTCAAGCGGAGGCCCGCTTGGCCACTGAGCAGGCTGAGGCTGACGCTGCTAAAAAGGAATGGCGATTACTTGGAAAAACTGGCAGTCCACCCACATTGCTGTCGCGCGAGCCTCAAATTCGCGAAGCACGTTCAGCTATTGCAGCTGCCGTGGCCTTGGTAGATTCTGCTACTGCAGGAATTGAATCCGGAAAGGCCTCATTGGCTGCGGCAGAAGCAGCAAAGGAGCGGGCGTTGTTAGATTTGAAACGCTGTATTATTCGTGCGCCATTTAATGCCCGCGTTGTGCGCAGTACGGTAGATTTAGCTTCCACGGTCTCACCGGGCGGCGCAGTCGCTGTATTACAGCGGATTGATTTCGCGGAAGTTAGGTTACCCTTGTCACGACGGCAAATGAACCTGCTTGGCTCCATTTCTGAGGCCAAAAAGCACCTCATACATCTAACAAATGGCACTCGGAAATGGTCAGCAAAATTCGAACGCATGCTGGGTGAAGTTGATGCAGCCACCCACACGCAAAGCGTCATCGCACTGGTGGAGAACCCATACACTTCGGGGAATGTAACCCTGGAATTTGGAGCTTTTGTATCCGCGGAAATGCACGGGGAAATGTTAAAGAATGTAACGGTTATCCCGGAACTGGCATTGCAGCAAAATGAGGAAGTGTATTTGTTGAATGATGGAAAGCTAACCGCGAAACCTGTTCGTGTCATTGAACGTAACCAAGGCGAAGTTTTTGTGACCGGCCTAAATGCCAAAGAGTACGTGTGTGTGACGCAATTGGACTCTTTTGTGAGTGAGATGAGTGTGCGTGTACGAAAGGGGGACTGATGGGGCGACTTGTTGAATGGTTTGCAAAGAATGGAGTTGCGGCAAATCTCGTGGCAGCCCTCATTCTGGTGTCAGGCTTGATGACCATACCTCAAATAAAACGGGAGGTATTTCCGGAATTTGATTCCGATTGGGTCATGGTGAAGATGCTTTATCCCGGCGCGGCCCCAGAAGAAAATGAAGAACAGATTTGTGCCCGTGTAGAACAGGCAGTGGAGGGATTAGCAGGGATAAAACAGGTAGTGTCAACCGCAGCTGAAAATGCGGGAGTAGTGTCCATTGAATTGCTGCCAGGCACAGATACAGGGCGTTTTTTGGATCAAGTAAAGTCTCGCGTGGATGCGGTGGATACTTTTCCAAAGGATGCCGATAAGCCTGTGAGCACGGAGATAATCATCCGGAAACAGGTCATCAATGTGGCCGTATTTGGGGCTGCCAATGAACTCGCATTGAAGCGCGCCGCCGAACGGGTTCGAGATGAGTTACTCGCACGGCCGGAAATTTCACAAGTACAACTGGCAAATGTGCGTCCATATGAGATAGCCGTGGATCTGCGCGAGGTAGACTTACGTCAGTACGAGCTGAGCTTTGAAGAAGTGGCTCAGGCAATACGTTCCAGTTCGCTAAACCTCCCTGGAGGGACTGTTCGCACGAGCAAGGGGGAAGTGTTGATCCGATCCAACACCCAAGCGTATTCCGTGCGCGACTTTGAGCAACTTGTACTAAGAAATTCATCGCACGGTGCGATGTTAACATTGGGGGACGTAGCGACAGTACGAGATTCTTTTGAGGAAGTCGAAAGTTCCTCTGAATTTGACGGGCAACCGGCGGCACTTGTACGTGTTTTTCGGGTAGGAGATCAAAGCGCTCTGGAAATTGCTGAAGTCGTTAAAAACTATGTCACAACCACACAACACACGATGCCGGTTGGCGTAAGCTTGGAAACATGGCAAGATGATGCGAGTTATCTTCGCGGACGATTGAATCTTCTCTATCGTAACGGTCAAGCTGGATTGATTTTAGTATTTGCCATTTTGGCGTTGTTTCTTCGGTTTCGTTTGGCCATCTGGGTTACCTTCGGGATTCCGATTTCATTTCTCGGCACTCTTTGGTTCATGCCCGCGATGGATGTTTCGATTAGTCTGATAAGCCTTTTCGCCTTCATTGTGGTCCTAGGCATTGTGGTAGATGATGCAATTGTTATGGGGGAGAACATTTACACACACCAGCAGCAACACGGACCCGGCATCGCAAGTACGGTGGCTGGGGCGAAGGAGGTTGCTCGACCGGTGGTTTTTGGCGTGCTAACAACAGTAGCGGCGTTCTACCCACTACTTCAGGTGGAGGGTAATACGGGGAAAATTCTGAGATTTATTCCGCTGATTGTCATTCCAACGCTCTTATTTTCATTAATTGAATGCCTGGTGATTTTGCCAGCGCACCTAAAGGACTTGCCGAATGGCACAAAAAACAAAAGCGAACCTCGCTGGGGTTGGACCCGTTTTCAGAAGGGTTTTGCTATGGCCGCAGAATCGTTTGCGCAACGCATCTATAAGCCGGTGTTGGAATTCTGTCTAAATTGGCGATACCTCACGGTGTGCAGTGGGGTTGCCATCTTGCTGCTTACGCTCGCAGGTTATGCGGGAGGACATTTTCGGTTTACTTTCTTTCCGCCGGTCGAAGGTGATAATGTTGCCGCTTGGGTAACGTATCCGCGGGGGTCTCCTGTGGAGGCAACGGAAGCTGCGGTGGCCCGGCTCAATAACGCAGCTAAAACACTTCAATCGGAATTCGCCAAAAGCAATGATGTCGGACAGGTGATCTTGCATTCTCTGGCTAGCGTTGGGCAGCAGCCTTTCCGGACAGAATCCGAGCAAGCCGGAGGGAATCTTGGCTCAAACCATAAAGGCAGTCACAAAGGTGAGGTGCACCTAGAAGTAGCTCCATCGGAGGAGCGAACTATTTCCAGTCAACAAATCGCGGATAAATGGCGGGAATTAGCCGGTGATTTTCCCGGGGCGGTAGAGGTAGGGTTTAGTGCAAATATCTTTTCAGCGGGTAAGCCGGTTAATATTCGTTTAACCGGCCCAGATATGGACGCACTTCAAGCTGCGGCTATCCGACTTAAATCGCAATTAGCAGATATTGATGGAGTGCGAGATATCAATGATAGTTTTCGGCTAGGAAAACAGGAGTTTCTTATTCGCCTGAATCCTGAAGGCGAAGCATTAGGATTACGGCAAGCTCAATTGGCAACACAAGTCCGGCAGGCGTTTTACGGGGAAGAAGCGCAACGTCTTCAGCGTAACAGGGATGATGTGAAGGTGATGGTTCGTTATCCGTTGAGTGAAAGGAAGTCAGTGCGTGATCTTCAAGAAATGCGCATTCGTGTTCGGGATGGCGACACATTGCGAGAAATACCATTATCCACAGTGGCCATTATTGAAAGTGGCCGTGGCTATTCAGAAATCCGACGTGTGGATGGTCGACGCGCAGTGAATATTACAGCCGATGTGGATATCGCCAAGGTAGAATCGAATAAGATTATTGAACGCCTTGAGGCCGAGGAATTACCCGCATTGCTCGCTGCGTTCCCCGGAGTACAATATTCCCTGGAAGGCGATCAGGCTGAGCAGTCGCAAACTATGGAAAGCATGAAGAGGGCTTATCTAGTCGCAATGGTCATCATCTATGGCCTGCTGGCAATTCCGTTTCGCTCATATTTACAGCCATTCATTGTGATGGGCGCAATCCCATTCGGATTAATTGGCGCAGTGCTGGGGCATTTGATAATGGGAATTGACCTGACTATTATGTCCCTTTTCGGCGTGGTGGCCCTTACCGGAGTGGTCGTGAATGACAGCTTGGTGATGGTAGATTTTGTGAACCGTAACCGGTTAAAATATTCAAGCCTTATGGGGGCAGTTCGAGCCAGTGGCATCCAACGCTTCCGCGCCATTTTGCTGACATCGCTCACTACATTTGCAGGCCTCGCACCTTTGGTGTTTTTTGAAAAGAGTGTGCAAGCCCAGTTTCTGGTTCCAATGGCCATCTCATTGAGCTTTGGTGTCATATTCGCCACGGTAGTAACTTTGGTGTTGGTGCCGGCAGGATACATGATCCTAGAGGATATCAAGAGGGCGTGGTTCTGGCTGTATGGTGGTCGGTCTGATGACGGTGAAATAACCAGCCGCTCTATTCAAGTGAATCATCTTTAGCGGGTTTGTTCTTTCACCGAACGGGTAGGAAGGCTAGGTTTCGCTTTTTCCTAGATGGCCAAAAAAGCTTCATTGCTGATTATCTTTCTGACGGTGTTCATTGACCTCGTTGGGTTCGGCATTGTGTTACCGATGCTCCCCCTTTACAGCAAGGAATTTGGCGCATCCGGAATGATCGCGGGGGGGATTGTCGCAGCATATTCACTGATGCAATTCATTTTCTCGCCAATGTGGGGGCGCCTCAGTGATCGTGTAGGGCGTCGACCCGTTCTATTGGTGAGCACCGCGGGCGCGTGCCTATCTTATGTGGTCTTCGCATACGCCTGTCTGGAGCAATCAGTTTTACTGCTTTTGATTTCCCGCCTAACCGCTGGAATTTGTGGCGCAAACCTATCGGTGGCTAGTGCTTACATTGCCGATATTTCACCTCCTGAAGATCGTTCGAAACGCATGGGGCTCATTGGGATGGCCTTTGGGTTTGGATTTATCTTGGGCCCTGTCCTGGGTGCCTTGAGTGCAGGCTGGTTTGGTGTTACCGGACCAGGGTGGGTGGCCGCTGGGATTTGCGGCTTCAATCTGATCCTTGCATTTTTTATCTTAGGTGAGAGCAGGATGCCGGAGTCTGATCCAGCACCGCCTTCACCCCGATTGGGTCAAATGATGCGAGTACTAAAACGCCCGCAACTTGGAACATTGGTTTGTGTATTCTTTTTGGCCACATTCTGCTTCACCTGTTTTGAATCAACCTTTGCCGTGTTGTTTGCTGGTACGCATGATGACCCGGGGAAATTTGCTTTCCGAGAACCGGCTACCTCGGAAACGAGTGAAGGAGTAAATTGGTCAGCAGAAAGTGGCGCTGAAGTTCAGGAAGGTGACGTGCTGGGGCGGCGCGAAGACGACTCCGCTGTCACGGCAGCAGCCACTGGTCGGTTTGTTCTAAACGAAAATGAAGCATCCATTAATACTACAAAGACCATGGCGTATTGGTTGATGGCTTTTTGCGGTTTTATCGGGGCAATTGTACAAGGAGGCTGCATTGGGCCGTTGGTGAAAACATTGGGCGAGAAAAAGTTAATTGTATTCGGACTGGCAATGGTAGGTGTGAGCTTGGCGGTCCTGCCGTTTTGCAGCGGGCAACTGGGTTTATGGAGCATCATGTTGGGATTAAGTTTGTTTGCAGTCAGCTCGAGCGTATATCGCGCTCCCACGTTTGGCTTAATTTCTCTAAACGCCTCCTCGGATGAGCAAGGCGAAGTAATGGGCGTCACTCAAAGCGTGGGCAGCTTAGCCCGTATTATCGGACCGCTTTTCGCGTTGGGACTTATGGATGTGTGGAAAGAATTGCCTTACCTGATTTGTGCAGTTATCGCCGTGATAGGCTCATTTGTGGCTGCCTCCAAGATTGAATCACCCCAAGAAGAACCTGGCAAAGCAGCGGAGAAATGACGATTCGTAATGTTATTTTCGATTGGTCGGGTACGCTAGTGGACGATCTTGAGGCTGTTTGGAGGTCCACAAATTATACTCTAAAGAAATCGGGCGTCCCTGAAATGAGCCTCTCAGAATTTCGGGATGAATTCAGTTTACCTTTTGATGAATTTTACGCCCGTGTCACACCCGGTGTTTCGCTGGAGGAATTGGAGGTGTGGTATAAAGAGAGCTTTGTGAAGGAGCAACGATCGGTCCAAGCTCTACCTCATTCAGAAGCGTTTTTTGAATTCTGCCGCAACGAGGGCATGCGAACATTTTTACTAAGCACAATCCATCCGGATCATTATCGAGTTCAATCGCAAAAGGTAAATTTTATATTCGATCGGGAATATGTGCGAGTGATGGACAAGCGGCTTAAGATTCGTGAAATTTTAGAGGAAAATAATCTTTCAGCCGGTGAAACCATTTTCATAGGTGACATGCAGCATGATGTGGAGACTGCAAAAGCAGGAGGAATCTTTTCCTGTGCAGTTCTGACCGGTTACAATACACGCCGCCAGCTTGCTGCTGCCCGCCCGGATTGGATAGTTGAGAACTTATCCGTGTTGCATCAGCAATGGGAGACCCATGGAGCCAGCCTATAAATATATTATGATGAATGACCGAATTGTCATCCGTGAAATGGAAATCCAATGCCGCATTGGCGTGCCGGAGGAAGAACGTGCAGAGCCACAGGCGCTTCGTGTAACAATTGAAATGGATGTCGACACGGCGCCTTCAGCAAAGACAGACAGCATTGAGCAAACGGTAGATTATTTTTTGGTGTATCAAAGAGTTCACGCCCTGAGTGCAGCCAGACCTCGGAAATTGATTGAGACGCTGGCGGAAGAAATCTCGCAAATGGTACTTGGAGAATTCCAAGTAAAGACTGTTTCGGTCCAAATTGATAAATTTATCCTGCCCAACACCCGTGCTGTATCAGTAGAAATCCAACGACGTCAAAACTGACGTTGTTCACAAGAAGCCTCTTCCGACTTTCGTGAAGCCCCCAGTATTCAAAGTTTTTTAGCTTGTTTTAGTTGTTTTTACGGGTAAATGGACTTGCCAACAGTGGGTAATCATTGTTAATAAACTCGGCCTCATGGCTGCCATTGGACGGTTCCAAAAAGGCGACGACACCTTTTACGCCAAAGTTGTTGACGGCAAACTTTATAAGCTCAAGGGCGATGTCTTTGGGTCTCCCTCGTACGCTAAGCGAGCAGTGACTCCCACACGCGGGATACGCACACTCACGCCGGTGGAGCCTTCTAAAATAATTGCTGTAGGCTTGAACTACGCGGATCACGCTCGTGAATCCAACCTTAAGCCGCCTACGCAACCGCTCTTTTGGCTGAAAGCACCTACTTCGCTGCTGCCGGATGGCGGCAAGATTGATCTGCCGTTCCCAAGTCACCGTAATGATTTTGAGGCGGAACTGGCCATTGTGATTGGTCGACGGATTCGTAATGTGTCCCCACAGGCGGCCAGCCGATACATTTTTGGCTACACAGCAGCGCAGGATATCAGTGATCGCGACATCCAGCGCGGTGAAAGTCAATGGGCACGCGCCAAGAGCTTTGACAGTTTCACGCCTATTGGGCCGTATATCGAAACGAAAATTGATCCGCAGGAGCAAACCATTCAGCTCTTCCAAAACGGGCAACTCCGGCAAAACTCCCACACCAGTCAGATGATCTTCAGCTGCGCCCAGTTGGTGAGTTTTATTTCCACCAATATGACGCTGCTGCCCGGCGACATTGTTCTCACCGGAACACCCAGTGGGGTGGGGCCAATTGAGAGTGGTGATCGCCTTGAAGTGCGCATTGGCGACATGCAACCTTTGTGCAATACGGTGAAGTAATCTTTACCGCCGCCCCCTTCATCCGGTAAAGCTACGGCCATGCGCTGGAGCGAGACGTTTATTCCCACGCTGAAAGAGGCCCCTGCCGAGGCGGAGATCCTTTCGCATCAACTCCTATTGCGAGCCGGGCTGGTTCGCAAGCTTGCCGGGGGCCTGTATACTTTTTTACCAGCCGGCGTGCGAGTGCTGCACAAGATCGAGGCAATCGTGCGTGAGGAAATGGAGCGGGCAGGTGCACTTGAAGTTCTTATGCCCGCGGTCCAACCACCGGAGATCTGGCAGGCCAGTGGACGTTACGAGCAGGCGGCAGATGTTCTTTTCAAGGTCGCCGACAGTAAGGGGCGTGAATGGCTACTGGGGCCCACGCACGAGGAGGTTGTCACTTCCATGGCTGCCGTAGAACTTAATTCCTACCGGCAATTGCCCATTAATTTTTATCAGGTGCAAACGAAGTTTCGTGATGAAATCCGCCCCCGTTTTGGCCTCATGCGGGCGCGCGAATTTATTATGAAGGATGCTTATAGCTTCGATGCCACTGACGAGGCTGCCCTGATTAGTTACCAGAAAATGTACGATGCCTATGTCCGCGTTTTTCAGAGATGTGGTGTGCAGGCGTTTCCGGTAGAAGCGGATACCGGCGTTATGGGCGGGAATCATTCGCATGAATTCATGATCCCGGCACAGACCGGTGAAAGTGAAGTGGCGTACACCGAGGACGGCAATTACAGTGCCAATGTGGAAAAGGCCGGCAGCCAAGGGCCGTTGGCCGCCACCCCCAGCGAATGCACGGGCGCGGTGGAGGAATTTGCCACACCGAATGTTAAGACGATCGAAGATCTCGCTGGCGCCCCCTACCAAGTACCGGCTGAGGCGCAAATCAAAACACTGGTTTTCATTGCCGAAGACATGCCGGTGATCGCCTTAATGCGCGGTGATGACGAGGCGAATGAGGCAAAGCTGGCAATTGCATTTGGAACGGCAATCTTCCGGCCTGCTGAAGCAGAGGAAATTCATGCGGCACTGGGCGCGCATCCTGGCAGTCTAGGCGCAGTGGGGATAGACGGAATTCCCGTTTACGCTGACAGCCAGCTTAAGCAGGCCGCCGGCATGGCTACCGGGGCGAATAAGGACGGCTTTCACCTTCGGAATGTGAACGTGGCTCGCGACTTGTCGCAGGTTAAGTTTCTGGATTTACGCACAGTCCGGGAAGGCGAGCTGAGCGCTGAAGGTCAGCCGCTGAAAATTCGGCGGGCAATTGAAGTGGGGCACGTTTTTAAGCTCGGCACAAAATACAGTGAGGCGCTTGGGGCGAGTTTTCTGGACGAGGACGGCAAGGCACAGGCGCCAGTCATGGGCTGCTACGGGCTAGGCGTCACCCGCACCTTGCAGGCCATTATCGAATGCAGCAACGATGACAATGGAATCGTGTGGCCCGCCGCCGTGTCGCCTTGGCAGGTATGCATCACTGCTCTGGATGTGGAAGCCGATGGAGAAGTGATGCAGGTGGCCACACAAATCCATGAAGAATTGAATACGGCTGGCATCGACACAATTTTGGACGACCGCGAATTACGACCAGGCATTAAGTTCAAAGATTCCGAGCTGGTTGGCTTCCCTTTGCGTCTTGGTATTGGTGCCCGATCCCTTAAGGAAGGGAACGTGGAATTTACGCTACGTTCAGAAGGTGAACGTGAAGCAGTACCTGTTTCCGAAGCGGTGGCCCGCGTGAAGGCCGTTTTGGCCTGATGTTTGAACTGCTCCAAACCGATTCCGCTACCTCCGCCCGTCGCGGGTGGCTGCAAACGGCGCATGGCAATGTGGAAACGCCGATTTTCATGCCGGTCGGCACGCGTGCCACGGTGAAGACCTTGGATCGTGCCGATCTGAAGGCTCTGCAATCCCAGATCATTTTAGGCAATACCTATCACCTTAATCTCCGGCCCGGCATGGAAACTATTCGGGCTGCTGGTGGCTTGCACGCTTTCATGGGTTGGGATTTGCCGATCCTGACCGATAGCGGTGGCTTTCAGGTATTTAGTTTGGCTAAGATGGCAAAAATCCAAGAGGACGGCGTTGCCTTTCAATCGCACATTGATGGCGCGTCACTTTTTCTGGGCCCGCGCGAGGCCATGGCAATCCAAAGAAATCTGGCCAGTGATATTGCGATGGTCTTTGATGACTGCCCGCCATATCCGGCTGAACGTGAGCAGGTTCTAGGCGCGGTGGAACGCACAACGCGCTGGGCTCGTGAATGCCGAGATCAACCCAGAGCCGAAGGTCAGTTAGTTTTCGGGATCATACAGGGCGGGTGTTATCGGGATTTACGCGAGCAAAGTGCGAGGGAAATTACTGCTATTGATTTCGACGGTTACGCCATTGGCGGACTCAGCGTCGGCGAGCCGGAGCCGGAGATGCTGCGAATGGCTGAATTGACCGCCCCGATGCTTCCCACAGATCGACCGCGGTACGCTATGGGATTGGGCACGCCTGTGCAGCTAGTGGAACTGGTGGCGCGCGGAGTGGATATGTTTGATTGTGTGCTGCCCACGCGCCTGGCACGCAACGGAACGGCGTTTACTTTCGGAGGCGCAATTTCTCTCAAAGGGGCAGCTTATCGCGAGGATTTTGGACCTATTGAAGGTGGCTGCGATTGCTTTACTTGTCAGAATCATACGCGGGCTTACCTTCGTCATTTGCTGAATGTGGACGAGATTTTAGGACTTCGTCTGCTAACCATTCATAATCTCCGGTGTTATCTGCGTCTTATGGAAGTGGTGCGCGGCCATTTGAAGGCAGGCACTTTTGGTGAATTCCGAGCGGCATTTCACGCTAATTACCGCGTGACCAGTCGGGTTGAGGAGCAGCGAAAAAACGCCCAAAAATAAGCTAAATGCTTGCCAAAGGGCTTTTTCTCCATAGGATTTGCCGTCTTTGACTTTTTGACCATGGACAGTTCTTTTATTGATTTGATGTTTGCGATGGCGCCACCTCCAGGTGATGGCCAACAAGGGGGCGGAGCTCAATGGATTTCCTGCCTGATGCCGGTCGCATTTCTGGGTATTTTTTATGCTCTCCTGATACGCCCGCAACAGAAGCAACAAAAGGAACACGAGAAACTTGTTTCCGAGCTTAAGAGCGGCGATCGCGTCGTGGCTGCCGGTATGGTTGGCACTATCATCACGGTGAAGGATGATTCTGTGACCCTGCGCACCGGTGAATCTAAGATTGAAGTTGTGCGAACTTCGGTTGAGCGCGTGATCACTGAGGGCGATGGGCCTGCCTCCCTTGATCTTAACAAAAAATAACAACCAGATTTTCTTCATGCAGAAACAACCCACATTCGGCCGCTTCCTGCTCGTTGCATTCCTCGCGGTCTGGACGTTGAGCGAATGGTATCCGCCGCAAGGCAAAAACATGATCGAGGTCTTCGATCAAACCGCCCAAGTCAATCAGGACACCATCGTCGCTGATCTCAAAGAGGCCAGTAAAGATCTTCGCGAAGGAGATGAGCTTTCCTTGGAAACATGGATGACCGCCGTCGGTGATGTTGATTTACGAGAGATTTTCCCGGGACAAACTAATGGCATTCTCAAAGAGCTTAAGATTGAAAAAGAGGCTTGGGTCACGCCATCAGAGGAACAACAGGCGCAAATAAACCGTGAGATTCTTGCTCGTATCCAAAAGGATTCGGTTGGGAAAGTGAAGCTCGGCCTCGACTTAAGGGGCGGTACGCAATTCGTCGTACAAGTTAAGCCGAAGCTTGATGAGAAAGGGGAGCCGCTTTCCATTGACGAGAGCCAACTGACGCAGGCCATGGAGATCATGAGGCGGCGTGTTGACAAGTTCGGTGTTGCTGAGCCCATGATCCAAACTGCTGGTGAAGACAAAATCATCATACAAGTCCCAGGCCTTTCTCAGGCAGACCGCGATGACGCCCGCCAAACCATTTCGCAGGTGGCTAAGCTGGAGTTTCGTTTGACTCATCCAGAAAGTGATGCGCTGGTAGCAAGGCAGGAGGAATTTGTGCCAGGCGCGGAGCTGATGTCTTATGACCTAGACGGTCGCAAGGTGAGCCATTTTGTCTTGAAGGATGTGGCCATGGCTGGCAGTCACATTAAACGAGCCAGTGCTCGCCGCAACGACCTCACTGGAACGCCTGAAATTCACTTCACTCTGGACGCGTTAGGTGCCAATAAATTTGCTAAAGTAACCGAGACGCATGTGGCCAGTGGGGCGGACCCACGACTGCTCTGCATCGTGCTTGATGGCGAACTGATTTCCGCACCCTCGATTAACAGTCGGATTCATTCCCGAGGCCAAATAACCGGCAGCTTTTCCGATGAGGAAGCCACTATGTTGGCAAACTCTTTGGAGAATCCACTTGAAAACGAAGTGGCTATCATAGAGGAGCGCGACGTGGCTCCATCGCTTGGTCGAGACTCCATTCGTAAAGGTTACAAGGCCGCGCTCTGGGGACTGATAGGTGTCGCTATATTCATGGTGATCTACTATTTGCTGAGCGGCGTACTGGCCAACTTTGCATTGACCCTCAACATTGTGATGATTCTCGGAATTCTGTGCTGGTTTGATGCCACACTCACATTGCCGGGCATTGCTGGCGTGGTACTCACGATCGGCATGGCGGTGGATGCTAATGTGCTGATCTTCGAGCGTATCAGAGAGGAGCTGCGCGTGGGTAAATCTGTGAGGGGAGCCATTGCCTCCGGTTACGACAAGGCTTTTGGAACAATCTTTGACGCCAACATCACCACGCTAATCGCCTCAATTATCCTGATCTACATGGGTAAAGGCCCGGTGAAAGGATTTGGTGTAACGCTGACTATTGGCATTCTGACCAGCATGTTCACCGCACTGGTGGCCACACGATTGATTTTCGATCTTCTGGCTAACGTGAAGGTGCTAGGTAGCGATGACTCCAAGCGCATGCTTCATCTGCGTCCTTCGGCCGGTTTGCCGGAATTTGATTTTTTGAAATACGCCAAGCCCGCGTTCATCGCTT
Source organism: uncultured Verrucomicrobiales bacterium (assembly GCA_913042895.1). Taxonomy (GTDB): domain Bacteria; phylum Verrucomicrobiota; class Verrucomicrobiia; order Limisphaerales; family UBA1100; genus UBA1100. The sequence continues at coordinate 24,253 of CAJWMQ010000012.1, forward strand.
CGTGGATTTTGGTGATCATTGGATTTGGTTACGGCCTCTCGAAAGGTAAAGACAGCATGCTCGGTGTAGACTTCGCCGGAGGTTATAGCATGGTCATGAAATTTGAGCAGAATCAAATCGATCAAATTAACCAGGCCATTGATTCAGGCAGCCTCCGAGATAACCTTGTAGGGGACACTGGAATTGACGGCGGCCAAATTCAAACCGAGCTGCAGGCTGAGGCTGCTACGGGCGAGCAACGATTGCGGGTGGATTTTCCGTATGACGCAGACGCTAAGGAGGTTGAGGGCTCCCTCAAAACGAAATTTGCGGAAGCCAATCTGGAACGGATTCAACTAGATAAAGTGGGCCCCAGTGTTAGCGGAGAAATCCAGAAATCCGCCTTTATTGCGGTTGTGCTGGCCTTGTTTGGTATCCTTGTTTACGTGGCATTTCGCTATGAATACTCTTTTGCGGTGGCGGCGGTGGTAGCCATTCTCCACGATGTTGCGATGACCGGTGGTTTGTTCTTCCTAACTGGGCGTGAGCTAAACGCTCCGATTGTGGCGGCGGCCTTGACGATCATTGGTTTCTCCATCAATGACACCATCGTGATCTTTGACCGCATCCGAGAAAACCTTCGAATGGGCACGCGAGGCTCATTTAAGGATGTAATGAACACGGCCCTTAACCAGACGTTGAGTCGGACAATTATTACTTCCGGCACTACATTGCTTTCCACCGGAACGCTGTATTTCTTTGGCGGCACTGTGATTAATGATTTCGCCTTCACTTTCCTGGTCGGCGTGATTACCGGTACTTATTCCTCGATCTACATTGCTTGCGCCATCGTACTTTGGTGGCACAAGGGTAAGCGACCGGAATTGGCTGCACCGACCGTTGATACGGATCCAGTGGGCGTCACCTCCTAGATACGCCGCCTATAAAATATTCTCGGAAGAAGCCGCGCGGGCGGCATACCCTTTTCTCGCCTTGAGGAATCTCGCGCGCATTAGATGGCTGATTGTAGGCGCGGCATTTGTCGTCCTGGGAATTGTTGGCTTATTTCTACCCATCTTGCAGGGTATTCTGTTTATAGTGATTGGCTTGATGTGTTTAGCCAAGGGCTCTGCCTTGGTGCGATCCAAGAAGATGTCCCTTAAAAAACGTTTCCCGAAATTCGGGTCCAAATTGACTTTACTCGAACAGAAAGCACGCGATTGGAAGGCGCGCTGGCGCAAACGTAGGGAGAAATCATGAAACACCTCTGGGATATCAAGGCGCCCAATGAACAGTCTGTTCAAGGTATCACGCAGGCCTTGGGTATCCACCCTCTGCTTGCTCAATGCCTGGTGAATCGTGAGCTGATAGACCCTGAGGAGGTTCGTAGTTTTCTGAATCCCAAATTGGCCGATTTGGCTGCGCCGGAACTGATCCCGAACATGGGGCCGGCTGTTCAACGTCTGTTTCGCGCGCGCGAAAAAGGGGAGGCCGTAGTTGTTTTTGGGGATTACGATGTCGACGGGATTACTTCCACGACGCTACTGCTCGATTCATTAAACTCGTTGGGGTGGTGCATTGCCGGTTATTTACCTGACCGCGTGGATGAAGGCTATGGGCTAACGCCGGATGGCGTTGCCAATTGCCTGTCACAACATTCACCGGATCTGTTGATTGCCGCGGATTGTGGGACCAATTCCGTGGAGGTTATAACATCATTAAAAGAGCAAGACGTGGATGTTATTGTACTGGATCATCACCAGGCTTACGAGCCGCATCCGCCTGCCGTCGCTTTGGTGAATCCTTGGCTGTCACCGGGAACGGAAGGGAGATTTCGAGAATTATGCACCGCCGGACTTGCCTTTAAATTGCTCCACGCAGTCGTGAAGCACGGACGTCAACTCGGTCTGTCGGAGTTCAAGCAATATGACATTCGCCAGCAACTGGATCTGGTGGGATTGGGCACCATTGCTGATCTCGTTCCATTGACCGGCGAAAATCGTATTCTGGCAGTCAAGGGACTACAGCAAATCCCCCGGACTCATCGCGTTGGGTTACGAGCCTTACTGGATGTCGCCGGTATTGATGGTCCTGTTGGCTCTTTTGAGGCCGGTTTCCAGATTGCCCCCCGGCTCAACGCAGCCGGACGTCTGCAAAGCGCTATGCGGGGCTTGGATTTGCTGTGTTCGGTGGATCCAGCAAGCGCTGAGGAACTAGCGGGTTTGTTGGACCGAAATAATCGTGACCGTCAGCGAGTTGAAAAGGAAATCACACATCAAGTGCTCGATACCTTACGGACTCAATTTAACCCTGAGCGAGATCACACCATTGTAATGGGCGATGCCGGTTGGAACATCGGTGTGGTGGGAATCGTAGCATCGCGCGTGCAAAAGGAGTTTTATAGGCCCACCGTCATTCTGGGCGGCAGCCCTAATGGCTTACGGGGTTCAGGGCGTAGCATTAAGGGTTTTGATCTGGCCGCGGCGCTTAAGGAATGCGACGACGTGCTGGATCGTTACGGCGGCCACGCCATGGCAGCTGGAGTCAGTATGCAGTACGATAACCTGGAAGCCTTTCGGGAGCGACTGAATGAAGTGGCCAAAAATAAGCTGGCGGAGGAGTTGCTTCAGCCGACCTTGAAACTCGACGGAACCATTCCCTTGCATGAGCTCAACTTTGGCGCCGTGCAATCTCTTGAGGCGCTTCAACCGACCGGTATGGGATTGCCAACGGTTCAGGTAGCTGTGCCGAAACTCGAGCTCAACGCACCAGTGCGTTGGATGGGCGCGGATAAACAGCACGCCAAATTATCCGTTACCGACGGACAAGCTTCGGCTGAAGTGGTTTGCTGGAATGCAAAATCTGATCCGCTACCCGAGGGCCGCTTTGACTTGGCAGCACAACTTTCGATCAACCTTTGGCGGGGACGGCGTTCGCTCCAGTTGAAGATGCTCGACTGGCGTCCAGCCGCTTGAGAGAATCCACCATGGCATCCGCAGTCATAGTCGCCGCTGGACGCGGCACACGCATGGGTTCGGACAAGCTCTTCCTAGAAGTGGGCGGCCTGCCAGTGGTGGGACACGCGTGGAAACGGTTCGATGGGCATCCGGATATTGAGGAAGTCGTATTGGTTGTACGGCCCGATAACCGTTCCGCATTTGAAAATCTGGCGGGCCGACTGGATTTAAAGCGGCCCTACACCTTGGCGGATGGAGGGCCGGAACGACAGGACTCTGTTCTGAACGGGCTGCAAGCCGTGCGGGCGGATGCGGGAGTCGTCGCCATTCACGATGGCGCGCGCCCTTGCACAGACGAGCTAACGATCTCCGACACAATCGCTGCAGCACAAAAACAAGGCGCGGCCGTAGCGGCATTCGCGGCGGTGGATACGTTGAAGCTGGCTGATGGCGATTTGAACATTTCCCGGAACATCGACCGCACCCACCTTTGGGCTGTGCAAACACCACAGGTGTTTCGCCGCGAGATCATCCAAGATGCCATGAACGCCGTGCGCGAGCAGAATGCGACCGTGACCGATGACACCGCTGCCTGCGAATTGATCGGGCAAGCGGTTGCCTTGGTGCCTTCCCATGCGCTGAACCCCAAGGTAACCACTCCGGCTGACTTGCCGTTGGTGGAATTCCTGCTCAGCCAATAACCTCGCCTTGCCATCTCTGAGCGCTCCCTTAGGCTGACCGCATGAAGCAACGGGTGTTCCATTATATGTTGATGGCTGCTTTGGTCGTCAATTTATACGTCGGCTACCACCATTTCACGGCCAGCGCCGAAGCTGCCGGCGCGAATGATGTTTATGCGCACATGGCGAAATTTTCCCGGGTCATCGAACAGGTTCGGCGCAACTATGTTGATGAGGATAAGGTCACGTACGATCAACTCGTGGACAGTGCCCTGGCCGGCATGCTCGCCAATCTGGATCCGCACAGCGAGTACATGAACACCAAGAAGCATCAGGCCCTAATGGATGACACGCGTCAGGAGTTCGGCGGCATTGGTATTGTGGTTAGCATTCGGGATGACTGGCTCACGATCATTTCCCCCATGGAAGGCACGCCCGGCGCACGGGCTGGACTGCGCCCTGGGGATCGCATTGTGCGGATTGGCGATCAATCCACAGAGGGTATGGGTATTAACGATGCCGTCAATCTCATGCGCGGCAAGGTGGGCACAGAAGTCACCATCAACATTGCCCGCAAAGATGAAGAGAAGGATTTGGAAATCACCCTCAAACGGGAGCGCATCAAAACCAAGAGCGTGCGTGATCTGAATAGCAAGGGGGATTATCCGCTTCTCGAAGACGGTGTCGGTTATGTGCGGCTAAGTGGTTTTTCGGAAAACACAGCCACCGAACTGGAGGCAGCACTCACCAAGATGGAGGAGGCCGGCCTCAAGGGATTGGTATTGGATTTACGCGACAACCCTGGAGGCCTGCTCACGCAATCCGCCCGCGTTGCGGAAAAATTCATTAAAGCCGGCCAGCTCATCGTTTCCACTGAAGGACGCGGCACACGCGAGCTGGACCGCTTGGTGGCAACCGTAATTGGCCACCGAACATTGCCCATGGTCATTTTGATCAATGGCGGCAGTGCCAGTGCGTCGGAAATCGTGGCGGGCTGCCTTCAGGATTTGAAGCGCGCCGAGTTGATTGGCACGCGCACCTTTGGCAAGGGTTCAGTTCAAAGTATCCTGCCGCTAAAAGATGGATCGGCATTGCGCCTGACCACAGCCAAATATTATACGCCCAGCCATCGCACCATCCACGAGAAAGGCATCGAGCCCGATTACGTGGTCGAAATGACGCCCGAACAAATGCGAGACATCATGCTCCAACGTTCGCCTGGAGGTCTTGAGACTTTACCGAAAGAGGATCGCGAACGCGTGAAGGCGGCCACAGACTCTCAGCTCGACAAGGCGTTGGAAATCTTGCGCGAAAAGCTTTAGTTCGCCGACTATGCGCTTGCTGGCTATTGAAAGTTCCTGCGACGAAACCAGCGCAGCGATCATTGAGGATAGCAGCGTTAGGTCTGTTGTTATTTCATCGCAGATAAAAATTCACGCTGAGTATGGCGGTGTAGTCCCTGAACTCGCAACCCGTGAGCATCTTGCCAATCTCCAGCCCGTTGTTAGGGAAGCATTGGTTCAAGCTGGTTTTGCAGCATCGGAGCTCAACGCCATCTGCGCGACTCAAGGGCCCGGCCTGCCTCCAGCTTTGATGATCGGCTGGAAAGCTGCTCAGTCAATGGCTTTTGCCCTTAAAGTTCCAATGATTGGTGTCAACCATGTTGAAGCGCATCTATATTCGCCGTGGTTCCAAGGGGATCCACCGCGGGCCTACTGGGAGGGTTTTCAGCCAAATATTTCATTGGTGATCAGTGGTGGCCACACCTTGCTGGCACAGGTGAATCATCCTCTTGACCACGCCATTATTGGGAGCACACAAGACGATGCCGCCGGCGAATGTTTTGATAAATGCGCAAAATTGCTGAGGCTGGGCTATCCAGGTGGCCCCATTATGGACAGGCTCGCCACCCAGGGGAATCCTGAGGCCTACACTTTTGCCCGGCCGATGTTAAATCAGGATAACCACGATTTCAGCTTTAGCGGCCTAAAAACTTCGGTCCGTTATTTCCTGGAGAAACATCCGGAGCTGGTGGAAGACGATGTCGCACTGCCGGACCTTTGCGCCAGTATTCAGGCGGCCATTGTGGAGGTGTTGGTTAAGAAAACCATCCGGGTAGCACGACGCCAACGGTTGGGTTGCATTACATTGTCCGGTGGGGTTGCCTGTAATACCGGGTTGCGCAAGGCATTCCAACAGGCCTGCGAAAAACATGAACTCAATCTGCAAGTCGCCCCGTTAAATTTGTGCACGGACAACGCGGCCATGGTCGGCCTGTTGGGGGAACGGTATTTACAAAAAGCAATCCCCACTAATAATTGGCAGGCGGATATTCGCCCGAGCTGGAGATTGACCGAACCCGCTTAGAGTGAGCCCACAAAACTTTCCACGCGCTTCAGAGCCTGCTGGAGATTCTCCATGCTGGTGGCGTAGCTGATACGTATGTAATCGTCACTTCCAAAAGCAATGCCCGGCACAGCGGCGACCTTGACCTCAGCCAGAAGGCGTTCGCAAAACTCTACCGACTTCATACCGGTGCCTGAAATGTTTGGGAACAGATAAAATGCTCCCTCGGAATTCACACAAGAAACACCTTTGATGGCATTAAGTTTCTCGCAGGCGAACGACCGGCGCTGACTGAAATGGCCAAGCCATTCATCCAGGTGGTCCTGCGGTCCGTCCAAAGCCTCCACGGCGCCGGATTGTGCAAAAGACGTCGGATTGCTCGTGCTATGACTCTGAATCGCGCCGATCGCCTTGGCGATGGGTAGGGGTGCCGCCATGAACCCAATTCGCCAGCCGGTCATTGAGTAGGCTTTGGCGAGCCCATGGACGATAACTGTGTGGGCCTGATGCTCAGGCGAGCAAGCGGCCACACTTTGAAATCGAGCATCGCCGTAGGTGAGTTTTTCGTAAATCTCATCGCTCATAATGAGCACACCCTTTTCCACACACACGTCACCCAGCGCCTTGATTTCTTCCGGCGTATAAACCGAACCGGTCGGATTGCTCGGTGAGTTCAGGATAAACAACCGCGTCTTGTCGTTGATGGCGCTGCGCAGTTGATCGGGGGTAACCTTAAATTCAGTAGCGTCGGTGGTCGCGATGATCTTGGGAGTCGCGCCGGCCAGTTTGACCATCTCAGGATAACTCAGCCAATACGGCGCCGGGATGATGACCTCATCTCCAGCCTGACACAGCGCCATCATGACGTTATAGCAGGAATGTTTGCCGCCACTGGAAACGATGATTTGTTGCGGGTCATAGCTCAGCCCATTTTCCCGTTCAAACTTGCGAGCCACCGCTGCACGCAATTCCGGCGTACCAGCGGCCGGAGTGTATTTGGTAAAGCCATCGGCCAACGCCTGGGCCGCTGCAGCCTTGATATGTTCGGGGGTATCAAAATCTGGTTCACCGGCCCCAAGGCCAATAACATCCTCGCCCGCAGCCCGCAATTCCTTGGCCTTGGCGGTAATCGCCAGCGTCATCGAGGGGGCCAACGAGGCGGCCCGTTCTGAAAGTCGGTATTCCATCGCGCGCGGAGGTTAGGGGGCGTAATGGGTTTGGGCAAGAGCGAATCAGCGGAAAATCAGCAGATCCATATGCCGCTGGCCTTTGCTGGTGAAGACCCATTGCTGGCCTTTTGGGAAGACCAGACCACTGCATGGATGCTTCCGTCGAACATCGGCATCCACGTTGAGAATCTCATATTTTACTGTTTTCTTTAGCTTCGGATCACGAACTGGCGTGGCACGGATTGGAATCCCGGAGAAACTCAAATCCAAGTCCCAAGCATCCGGATCATCAGCTACTTCAGGGTTTTCAACAATCAACTCAGTGAATCGATCGAGCCAATCGAGCTTCGGTCGATGCACGCGCACCCGGCAGAGAACGGGAAGTGCGCTAAGGTATGGAACCATCTCAAACTGTCCGGCATGATCCTGTCTCAAGATTTCCGCAGCATCCAAGCCAAGCAGGTTCAGGCCATTCCACTGGCCATGAAGATTCTTGCCATCGCGATACCAATGCTTAAACCAGCCGTTGAAGTGGCTATTAATTTGCAACCCGATTTCAAAATGCAAATGAGCACGCCATGAAGCAATGCCATCGGAATAATTAGTGGTGCGGCCCAGTACCCCCAGTTCGTCACCGCCAGCGATATCTTGTCCAATCTTGAGTTCGTCGTGAACGGATCTCAGGTGGGCGTAAAGAGTGTAAAACGGAACCCCGTTTGCTTCATGTGCTACCACCACGTATTTTCCGTAATTGGATGCAGCCGTGTTGTGATTGATATGAACGATGCGGCCAGCCGCCGCTGCACGAACAGGATCAATAGGCTCCTCATTCTCATCGCGTTCTATGCTGAGGATATCAATCCCTTCATGCAGGCGCGTGCCACTGTTTCGCACACAGCCAAATGAACCACTCGACCAAGGGCGCACGGTGGTGGTCGGCGCGAAGAATTGTCCCTCCGCATTCTGCTTTAACAATGAATGGTTGTCGGTTGGAAATTGAAACCAACGCTTCGACTTCGTTGGTAATGACTCTACGGGTTCATTAACTGGGGGAGCAGTGTGAGGCTTGCAACCCGTTAACCAGACAACTAAAGCGATGCCCCAGAACGTGCGAATCATTGTAGCGTTTTATTAAGCAATTCCACCAAACGCTCCACCTCGGGGCGTTCGGCATCCGGAGTAAACTGCATAGCCTCAGCCTGAATTGTTTGCCGAATATAAGCTGCCCCGATGCAACGGCTGTTCACACCATTGGTTTGGCTGCTATCGGATTGCGCCGCAACAATGAATAACCGGCGATCTCGGTGATATGTGGTCAGCTCCTCCATTAAACGCTGTCCGCGCGTGGTGAAGTTGAGCTGCATCACAAATAGACCATCCGGAGAATCCACCAATTCCGCGCTATTTAGCATCCCGCTATTTGCGACCAAAACCGGCCGGGGTTGTACCGTCACCTTGGTGGGGTTGGCCCGGTAATAACTCATTTCCAGCACCTGAACTCCCGGCTGGGCGAATTCCTCTATATAAAACGCTAACTCAGCCTTATCTTTTCGGACTTCCAGGGGGTAGTTGCATCCAACCAATGATAAAGCCAAACCCAAAGCTCCCGAAATCCAACGCATCGCCAACAATTCAATA
>CAJWMQ010000013.1 GCA_913042895.1 uncultured Verrucomicrobiales bacterium
GCCCTGCGCCTGCGCCTCCTGCCAGAGCGTTAGCACCGCGTGTTCAATACGTCGCATGGCTTCCTCCTCGGGAATGCAGGTGTCGGTTACGCGATTGAGATGGCGGTCGAGCAGCGCCTGTTCATCAACCGGAGTAAGATCGCGATAATGCGGCACGCGCTCGTAGTGGTCGTGCGCCACCAGATTAAACACATCTTCCTCGAGATTCGCCCCGGTGCAGGAGATGGCGTGGATTTTATCCTGCCGAATCATCTCGGCCAGCGACAACCCCAGCTCGGCTGTGCTCATGGCGCCCGCGAGCGTCACGAACATTTTCCCGCCACCGGCCAACTGCGCGTTGTAGGCCTCCGCCGCCTCCACCAGGGTGGCGGCATTAAAGTGACGATAATGTCGCTGGATAAACTGGCTGATGGGCCCATTCATGGGCTTCAGGTTTCTGTTTGGAAAAAGGTATCATGCAATTGCTGCGTAGCTGTTTCGCCTTTCTCGGCCTCTACCACGACGGAGATTTTAATTTCGCTGGTGGAAATCATTTCGATATTAATGCCGCCCTGTCCAAGCGTCTCAAACACCTTCGCCGCAATACCGGAATGACTGCGCATGCCCACGCCCACGACGGACACCTTGGCAATATCTTCATCGGCAATCACCTCGCCAAATTCAATTTCTTTCTGCAGCTCTGCGATCACCTTCAGCGCCTTGGGCAAGTCTGGCTTGTCGGTGGTAAACGAAACATCGGTAGCCGGCGTGGCGGTGCCGTGGCTAATGTTTTGTACGATCATATCTACGTTGATCGCGCCGGATGCCAACGCACTGAAAATCCGCGAGGCAGTACCCGGCTGATCAGGCACGCCCACAAGCGTTACCTTCGCTTGATTCTTGTCCAGCGACACGCCGCGTACCACGACGGCCTCCATACTTGCAGTTTCTTCCTTCACAATAGTTCCTGGGTTGGTGTTCAGACTCGAGCGAACTTCAAATTTAACGTTATACTTTTTGGCAAACTCCACCGAACGGCTTTGCATCACCTTCGCCCCAAGGCTCGCGAGCTCCAGCATTTCATCATACGAAATTTCCTCCAGTTTGCGTGCGCTGGCCACCACCCGTGGGTCGGTGGTGTACACGCCATCAACATCCGTATAAATCTGGCACAAGTCCGCATCCAACGCTGAAGCCAATGCGATAGCTGTGAGATCGGAACCGCCGCGGCCCAGTGTGGTAATACGTCCATCGGGCGTCATCCCCTGAAAACCGGCCACAATCACCACGTTGCCCTCATCAAGCATCGCATGTACCTGATTGGGCGAAATGTTTTCTATCTTCGCTTTAGTATGCACGCCATCGGTCATGATACCCGCCTGCGCGCCGGTTAAGCTCACCGCCTTGAGATCTAGTGAATGCAGTGCCATGGCCAGCAGCGCAATGGTTGTTTGCTCACCGGTAGCCAGCAGCATGTCCATCTCGCGCTCACTAGGCAGTTGATTAATCTCACTGGCCAGACGGATGAGATTATCTGTCACGCCACCCATAGCCGACACCACAACGACAATCTGATCACCCTGGCGTCGATACTCCGCCACGCGGTTGGCCACGTTCTTGATACGGTCCGTGTCCTTGACTGAAGAGCCCCCGTATTTCTGGACGATCAACGCCATGCTTATAGTCCAATTGCTGCCTTCACGGCGTCGGTGTTTGGTTCCACCGAGGTTGCTTGCGCATTCGCATTGGTCACGGCGGTATCCGGATCCTTCAAACCATGTCCAGTCATTGTCGCTGTGACAATGCTTCCCGAATCGATACGACCTGCTTTAACCATCTTCACAATTCCCGCTAAACTCGCCGCACAAGCAGGCTCTACAAAAATACCTTCCGAGGACGCCAGTAATTTGTAGGTCGATAAGATTTCTTCATCCGTCACGCTGTCAATCAGACCTCCGGAAAATTGGGCAGCCGCTTTTGCTCCTTTCCAACTAGCCGGATTACCGATGCGTATCGCGCTGGCAACAGTCTCAGGAAATTCCACCACTGCATCATTTACAATCGGCGCAGCACCTGCAGCCTGAAATCCCATCATATGAGGTAAAGTATCACTGAGACCGGCTTCGTGATATTGCTGAAATCCTTTCCAGTATGCTGTGATATTGCCGGCATTGCCAACGGGTAAAAAATGAAAATCAGGCGCGTCACCCAGCGCATCACAAATCTCAAAAGCAGCCGTCTTTTGGCCCTCAATACGAACAGGATTAATGCTATTCACCACCTCTACCGCACCGGTCTGACCAAGTTCACGGACGATCTCCAGCGCCTGGTCAAAGTTACCCTGAATTTTAAGCGTCTGTGCCCCGTACATCAATGCTTGGGCCAACTTACCCAAGGCGATATTTCCCTCAGGAATCAGCACCACACACTTCATGCCTGCACGCGCTGCATAAGCAGCAGCTGATGCTGAGGTATTTCCTGTGCTTGCACAAACCACCACTTGGGCTCCGCGCTCGGCAGCCTTAGATACAGCCATCGTCATGCCTCGATCCTTGAAAGAACAGGTCGGATTCAGACCCTCGTATTTGAGATAGAGATCAAACTCGCCGTTGATCGCCTTGGCAAAGTTCGGCACACGAATCAGTGGCGTGTTGCCTTCCAGCAACGTTACCACCGGCGTGGCTTCGCTCACCGGCAATTGCTCGCGGTACGCGTCAATGACGCCGCGCCAACCGGAAGTATTTTGAACGCCAATGCTCATGCGAAATTCTCCACGCGGATCATCACCGGCTTCGCCTTCACGGCGCTGAGTTTTCTGATTTCTTTCAAGGCCTTTTGCATCGCGGCGTTCTTGGCGTAGTGCAGCATCAGGATCAGGGGCACACTGCTGCCTTCGTGGCCTTCGGGCTGAATGACCGACGAAATTCCGATTTTGTTTTTCGCCAGTACGGCCGACACTTTTGCCAAAACCCCCGGTCGATCCAGCACGGACAGCCGCAGGTAATAGCAGGAGGTTGTTTCCTCAATCGGCCGTACGGCGCCATTGGATTCATGCGGGATGAACGCCTTCAAGCGATCGGTGGAGCCGTGTTTCAGATCCAATACCGCGTCGCCAATATCGCTCAACACGGCACTGGCAGTCGCATCCCGCCCGGCGCCCTGACCGTAGTGCAACGTATCACCCACCACATCGCCGCGCACGAGAATGCCGTTGTAAACATCACTCACATTCGCCAGCACGTGGTCATCAGGAATCAAAGCCGGATACATACTCACCTGCACGGGGCCAGGCTTCGAAGTCTTTACAATCCCCAAGAGCTTGATGGCGTACCCCAGTGAATCGGCAAATTCCAAATCCAACGGCGCCACTTGTTCGATGCCCTCGGTATACACCTGCTTCGGCTTCACCCAAAACCCATGTGCCAACGAGGCGAGAATGCCGACCTTATGCGCTGCATCATAGCCACCCACATCAAGCGTGGGATCCGCCTCGGCATACCCTTGTTGCTGGGCGAGCTTCACCGCCGCATCAAACTCCATCCCCTCGTTCATCTTGGTAAGGATGAAATTGCAGGTGCCGTTCAGAATGCCGTAGAGGTGGGTCACGCGGTTGCCCACGAGCGCTTCGCGGATCACCTTGATGATTGGTACGCCGCCGGCCACGCTGGCTTCATAATATAAATTCGCGCCAGACTTTTCCGCGGCGGCAAACAGTTTCTCCCCATGAAATGCCAGCAACGCCTTATTGGCCGTCACCACCGGCTTGCCCGCCCGCAAAGCAGCCAGCACCACATCTTTGGCCGTAGTCGTGCCGCCAATCAGTTCCACCACCAGATCCACCTTGGGATCATTCACCACCTCACGCCAGTCAGTTGTGAGCGCGCTTTGAGGCACTTTGAAATCGCGTTTCTTCCGGAGACTGCGCACGGCCACTCGCGTCACGCGCAGGCGCACGCCTAAGCGAGAGGCCATCAAAGCCCCGTTACGTTTCAAGGCCTGAACCACGCCGCCACCCACTGTGCCGGCGCCAATCAGGCCGATATTTACCGTTCGCGTCATCAAAAAGGGGCGGGACTATGGCGAGAAAACGGCCTCTACACAAGATTTTTGCCCTTTTTTGACGGCACACCCGCCCGCATACTGCCGCCCGCATGGCATGGTATAAGCAGTTGCATTGGCAAATCCTCATTGGCATGGCCTTGGGCACGCTCTTCGGCGTGGTGGCCGCCCAAAATGGCTGGGGGCAATTCACGGCGGACTGGGTCGCCCCGTTCGGAACGATCTTCCTGAACCTCCTCAAGCTGATCGCCATGCCGTTGGTGATTACCTCGCTGATCTGCGGAGTGGCCTCGTTGTCAGATTTCAAAAAACTCTCCCGCATGGGCGGCAAAACCATTGGGCTGTACCTCGCCACCACGGCCGTGGCGGTGACCATCGGCCTGCTCGTGGTAAATGCCATCAAGCCCGGCGACCGGTTACCCGATGAGACCAAGGCGCAGCTGGAAGCCAAGTATCAAGCCGATGCCACAAAACGTCAGGAAGCCACCGAGACTGTAAAGGAACGCGGGCCGTTACAGCCGTTAATCGACATGGTGCCCGATAATTTTTTCGGCTCCGCCAGCAGCAACCGAAACATGCTGCAGATTGTGTTCTTCAGTCTACTAGCCGGCATCGCCTTAGTGCAGGTGCGCGAAGAGAAACGACGGCCAGTTTTCGAGGTCATCAGCGGACTGCAGGAACTGGTGATCCGGATCACGTTCCTCATCATGCTCTTTGCGCCAATCGGTGTATTCGCGTTGATCGCCAGCACCATCACCAACATGGCCGGCGAAGATCCCAGTCAAATCCTCTCCCTCCTCGGCTCTCTTGCCTGGTATTGCCTAGCCGTGATCATTGGCCTGCTGCTTCATGCCTGCATTGTGTACCTAGGCCTGTTGAAAACGTTGACGCCACTTACAATCCCACGTTTTTTCCGAAGCATTGGCCAAGCGCAGTTGCTGGCCTTTTCCACCAGTAGCAGCGGTGCCACTCTGCCGGTGACTATGAAGTGCGCGGAGGAAAAATTGGGTGTCTCCAGAGAAGTCAGCTCGTTTGTCCTCCCGCTCGGCGCGACTATCAATATGGACGGCACAGCTCTGTATCAGGCTGTGGCGGCAGTGTTTATCGCGCAAGCCAGCGGAATTGACCTTACCACTGGCGCGCAGATCACCATTGTGCTCACCGCCGTACTTGCTTCGGTAGGCACCGCGGCCGTGCCGGGAGCGGGAATTGTGATGCTGATTATCATACTGGAAGCGATTAATGTGCCTGCGGCAGGCATTGCTCTGATCCTTGGCGTAGACCGGATTCTTGACATGTGCCGCACTGCGGTGAACGTTACGGGAGATACTGCGGTGACGGCCGTAATCGCCGCCTCGGAGAAACAACTAGATCCCCCTCCGGTTCCGAACGCATAATTCCCCTCAGGCCCCAACAGAATGACCGTCCTGGAATCCATCACCGGCGGACTCGGAAGCTCGCATAACTTTCGGATGATGTCCTTTCGCACCTTGCGCTTTCCCGGCAGCAGGAGCGCGCAGGCCTTGCCCTCCTCCATGGATCAACGTTACGGATATCATCATGTCAACATAGCGAAACCACAGCCCGGCACGCACAACGCTATCCTCGGTCTACGGCCATTTGTGGATCGAGGCAATCCGGTTTTGGTCTATGCTCAACAACAGGTAAACGCCGGTGTGGGGCCGTTTCGCCCCGGACTGAATGTCTACATCTAGGCCCTCCCGCCTTGACTGCGCCGGCTTCCTGCCTATTATCGCGGCCCATTTTACCTAACCATGACCACGATCATCGACATTCAAGCACGTGAAATTCTCGACTCCCGCGGCAACCCCACCGTGGAGGCCGATGTCATCCTCGAAAGCGGCGCCATGGGCCGCGCGGCCGTGCCCAGCGGCGCCAGCACCGGCGTCAACGAGGCCGTGGAATTACGCGACGGCGTAAAGAAACGTTACCTCGGCAAAGGCGTGCAAAAAGCGGTCAAAAACATCCAGACCAAAATTCTACCCGAACTACTCGGACGCGATGCGACCGATCAGGTGGGCGTGGACTCCGCCATGCTTGCGCTCGATGGCACTGCCACCAAGGCAAAACTCGGTGCCAATGCCGTGCTCGCTGTGTCCCTTGCCACCGCCAAGGCCGGGGCCAATGCGCTCGGGCAACCCCTTTACAAATATATCGGCGGCCCAAACGCCAAAGTGCTACCCGTGCCCATGGCCAACGTCATCAACGGCGGCGCCCACAGCGATGCGCCAATTGATTTTCAGGAATTCATGATCATGCCAAAGGGCCTACCGACCTTCAGCGAGGGCCTGCGCGCGATCACCGAGATTTTCCACGCGCTCAAAGGTGTGCTCAAGAAACGCGGCCTCTCCACCGCCGTCGGCGATGAGGGCGGTTTCGCTCCGCAGCTGGACAGCACTGAAGATGCCATCGAATGTATCCTCGCCGCCACTAAGGCCGCTGGGTACAAGGCCGGCAAACAAATCTACCTCGCGCTCGACGTGGCCAGCAGTGAGTTTTACGACAGCAAAAAGAAGCGCTACATCTTCAAGAAAAGCGACGGCTCCAAAATGAGCGCCGATCAGATCGTAGACTTTTACGATGAACTCACTAACAAATACCCGATCATAAGTATCGAGGACGGCTGTGATGAAAATGACTGGGCCGGCTGGAAAAAATTGACCGACAAGATCGGCGACCGTGTGCAACTCGTGGGCGATGACCTGTTCGTGACCAACACGAAGTTCTTGCAAAGAGGCATCGACACCGCCACCGCCAATTCCATCCTCGTGAAGGTAAACCAGATTGGTTCATTGACCGAGACACTCGACGCCGTAGAGCTGGCGCACATCAACAACTACACCGCCGTGCTGAGTCATCGTTCCGGCGAGACCGAAGACGCCACCATCGCAGACCTTGCCGTGGCGACCAACTGCGGCCAGATCAAAACCGGCTCCCTCAGCCGCAGCGACCGCACCGCAAAATACAACCAACTCCTCCGCATCGAACAGGAACTCGGCACCAGCGCTGTGTACGGCGGTCGGATCTAGGGGCTGAACAATCACCGAAGCGGTAAGCGTAACGCTTGCCGCTTTTTTTATGCGCACCGCACGCAAAGAAACACATCCGGAGCCAGCTCCAAGCGTTCCTCCGCAATAGGTTTCCGGCAGCGAACGCACTGGCCGTAGGTGCCATTTTTGATGCACTTAAGGGCATTGGTTATGCGTTGGAGTTGCTGCTCCTGCCGGCGGCGTAGCTCGAGGGCCATTTGCTGATCCTGCATGGCGTCCATGCGGGAGAGGCGGCCGATGGCGGTATCCAGCTCCACCACATCGGAGGCGGATTTACTGGCATTGAGATCGTCTTCGATGTCCGCCTGCAGTCCGAGCAGTTTACCGCGGAAATAGGCCTGGCGTTCCGGGCTCATGAATCGGATTACTCGGTCAACTTTTCAAAAAACACCACGTGCTGCCACGGGAGTTTTTTGTAGGTCTGTACATGCTTGAGGGGAAAGAGGGAGGCTTCTTTTTTCACCTGAGCCTCACTCATTTTGTGCAGACGCTTAATCGGGACCTTGGGGTCTTCCGCCCGATACTCGACAAAGGCCACGCGACCGCCCGGTTTGAGGGCTTCCACAATGCCGGCCATCATTTCGTAGGGATGGGAAAATTCGTGGTACACATCCACCATGATCACGAAGTCCAGCGAATTGGCTTTGAGCCGAGGATCGCTGATGGTGCCGCGCACGCCTTTCACATTGTTGAGCCCGAGCTTTTTCATGTTCTTCTCGAGCAACTCCAGCATCTCTGGCTGGATATCCACCCCGTGCACAGTGCCCTGCGGACCGATCAGCTTCGCCATGCGGCGCGCAATGTAGCCGGTGCCCACTCCAATATCGGCCACTTGATCGCCGGGCTTGAGCTTCAAGCACTGGATGAGTTCAGCAGTATTTTCCTCCCGCTCACGTTCCGGGCGTTCCAGCCAAGCCGCGCCCTGATGCCCCATTACATGGGAAATTTGCCGGCCCATGTAAAATTTGCCGATCCCTTCAATGTTGGACCGCAGCAATTGCTGGTACAACGCCTCGGTGTTGGGCAATTGAACAGGCCCAAACGCAGGCACTTCCTGTGCTCGAGCCACGCAGGTGAACGCGACGAACATGAATAGGGTTTTATAAATCGTCATCATGAAACTCACCCAGTTGGCGGGTGAACGTGTAGTGGTACGGGAACAGCACCAACGTGCGCTTGGCAGCCTCCTTGCCCTTTGCGGGCACGGTGAATGGCAGGGTCAGCACATACAAGGCACTGCCGCCGGTAAGCGCCATCAAGCCGAGCGGCCGGCAGATGAATACATCCGCAATAATTGCTGGAGCGTCCTTGCCGGATCCGGCTGGGTTTGCGTTTACCTCACCGGCGAACAAAAAGGTGAACGCCAGTACCACCACGAGTTTCTTTTTGAGTTGAACCATCCTTACCTCCTGACCGTTATCAGACCGATGCCGCCAAATTTCGTCAACCTCCACTTACCCACAGTTGACTTGGCTCCACACGCCAGCCTACCCTGCGCCGTGGCTGAACAGGATCGGGCATGGGAAACGGGCTGTCATCTAGCCGCATTGGCGTTGCTGATAAAAATCCCCGTAGCCAATGTCTTTGGCCCGTTAATTGTCTGGTTGATCCGCAAAAACACCTCCGCTTCCACCGACCAACACGGCCGGGCCGTGCTGAATTTCCAACTGGCCATGACACTTTATTTTGTCGTGCTGTTTCTGCTCGGTAAGGTGGATGCCCTCGCCGTGCCGGTCGGGCTGCTCCTGCGGGTTTGGGCGTACCTGAATATCTTCTTCATCCTGCGCGGCGCCTACGAATCCGCCCAAGGTAAACTGTATGCCTACCCACTCTCCATTCGTTTTCTGCCACAACAAAAGGGATCCCAATGACCCTGCGCATCGGGATCATTGGCGGTGGCCTGATGGGGCGGGAGGCGGCGGCTTGTTTTGGGCGTTGGTTTGCGCTGGAAAATTTCCCCGTGCGCGCCGAGCTCGTTGCGGTGTGCGATCTGCGTGAGGAGTTGCTGGAGTGGTTCGCCCAAGTTCCCACGGTACAACTGCGCACGCAGGATCATCGCGCGTTGCTTGCGCGGGACGATGTGGATGCGGTCTATGTCGCCGTGCCGCATCATTTGCATGAGACACTGTATTGCGATGTGCTCGCGGCAGGCAAGGATCTGCTCGCCGAGAAACCCTTTGGCATCGACCTCGCCGCCGCCCGGCGTATTCGTGAGGCCGCTGAAGCCAGCGGGCGGTTTGTGCGATGCAGTTCGGAATTCCCTTTTGCCCCCGGCGCACAGCGTGCGTTTCAGTATGTGAAATCCGGCGCACTGGGCCGCGTACTCGAGGTGCGGGCTGGTTTTCTGCATAGTAGCGATCTCGACCCCACCAAGGCCGCCAACTGGAAACGCCAGTCCGCCACCTGTGGCGAGATTGGTGTGATGGGCGATCTCGGCCTGCATACGGTTCATATCCCCTTCCGGCTCGGCTGGAAACCGCAACGCGTGTTTGCGCAATTGCAAAAGGGTTATCCCGAACGCCCCGACGGACAGGGCGGCCGATCCACTTGCGACACATGGGATAATGCCACCTTGAATTGCGATGTGGAAATCGATGGTGAACTTGTGCCGTTGCGGCTGGAACAGAAGCGCATGGCGCCGGGCCAAACCAACTCGTGGTACTTCGAGGCACTTGGCACCGAGGGCGGTGTGCGATTTAACACGACGGACGCCAACTCGATTTTCCTGTTCGACCACCAAAACGACCAGAGCTGGAACCGCCTGAATCTCGGCCACGCCATGACTTTCCCGGTGATCACCGGCGGCATCTTCGAGGCGGGTTTTCCGGATTACAATCTGCAGATGTGGGCTGCCTTTGCCGCCGAACGCGCCAGGACCTTAGGCGATCGTTTTGGCTGCGCCATGGTGGAGGAAGCGGTGGCCAGCCACGAGCTGTGGCAGGCCGCCCTGCAATCAAACGCCGAACACGAAGTCGTAACTCTTTAGGCGAGAATCATTCGGATATCGCGATTGGATTGTACTCATTAGGACAATCCCTCGGCAGCCACCAATCTAGCCCGTGCGATCAGCTACGGTCAGTCTTTTGCTTCAGGGTTAGCAAAGTGATTTCCGATTCAACGCCGATCCGCATGGGCGGCCCCCAATAACCTGTACCGGGGTTCACATACACCCAGCCTTTTTGCCAGGCATTTAGGCCGCGATAGAAGGGATGAAATCGGCCTACAACAAAATTCCACGGGAAAAACTGGCCACCATGTGTGTGGCCGGATAGTTGAAGATCGAATTGCTGTTCACGGGCATCTAGGCAGGAACCGGGTTGATGCGCCAACAACACGCGGGCATCGCACTCCGGCGCACCGGCGACCGCAGCCGCCGGATCGGATCGGTGTGCCGGCAGAATTTTGTGCGCTCGATAATCATTCACGCCCGCCACCATCAGCTTAGCCGAGCCGCGGCGAACGATGGAATGGGCATTGTTCAGGACATTCAATCCAAGTTCGGACAGCGTGCGGCACCACGGTTCAGCGCCGGAATAATACTCGTGATTACCGGTCACAAAAAACGTGCCATCCGCACTGGATAAATCCCTGAGCGGCTCCACGTGTTTGGCCAGATGTTCGGTGGAGCCATCCACTAAATCACCGGTCACCGCCACCATATCCGGCTTGAGCCCGTTCACTGATTCCACCACGCGGCGCATGAACGCGCCGGACAACGTCGGCCCCAGATGCAGATCGGAAATTTGCGCGATACGGTAGCCCTCCAACTCGGCTGGCAAATTTTCAATGGGCACCTCCACGGCCACCACTGAAGGATGCCGGCGTGCGCGCCATACGCCGAACGCTCCAGCCACGGCAGTCACGCCCAAGACACCAAGGTTGGCGGTTTGATTGAAGAACCGTCGGCGTTCCGGATCCTCCGGCACGCGCTTTGTTTCCTGCCCCCGCTCCGCCAAGCGCACACCCAACACGCCCAGTTCCATTGCCACCATGCCGGTAAAGATCAACGAGAACAATCCCATGCCGCCGTAGGCCACCCAATACAAGGGACCAGCCCAACCGCCCGGGCCAAGGCTGCGCAGAATGGCGAAGCTGACAAAGACGGAAATGAAATGCCCGACCAACAACGCGACCACCACCCAACGCCAAGCGGAGCCGGCCTCCAGCGGCCGGATTAATCGCCAACCTACCCACGTGTAGGTGATCAGTAATACAGATGCAAAAACTAGAAAAAACATGCGACGGCGACGGCTATTCATTTAGGAATACAACGCTATCCGACTCGAGACGAAGCGCCTTAGGCAACGCCTTAGCATCCAGTCGTAAGACCATCCGATGTTTACCAGCAACGACCTCGGCCGTAAACGCATTCGCGCGTCCGAGCGGTTTGCCGTCAATCCAAGCATCGGCCTTCACGCCAGCGGGCAACTTAAAGGTCACATCACCGGCTTTTTGTTTCTCGAAATAGGTGCCGGCAAACACGTGCACGAGACCGACATGCCGGCCCACGGCGGTAAGTTCAGTAATATCCTCTGCCGGCAGATCGCCATTCACGCGGGCGGGCAGCAGTTTCCAACCGGCGTTGTTGCCGGCGCCAAGCACGTGGTTCGACCACTTTTTCTCGAAGCTTTCCTGCACAATTTTCTCAATGCCGTACTGTTCCACACGATGAGTACCGGGCAAGAGCCGCCAAGTTCGGGCCACGCCAGTCTTCGTCGCGTCAAACGGCCCGGCCTTGCCGAGTTCGGCGAGGAAGCGGTAAAGATCGAGCTGCTCCTGCTCGGTCAGGCTTAGGATCAAAGCGGGCGGCATCAACGATTGCCCGTTGATCTTGCGCTTCACCTGATTGCGTGGAATCGACACCAATTTATCCGCCGCATCGCGCAGTACGATTTCCGATCCGGTTTCACTGATCTGCACTCCCACCAGCGAACGGTTGTCCTTGGTTTCCACCACCACCGAATGATAGCCCTCCTTAATCTTGCGATTGGGGTAGAGGATCGATTCGATTAGGTAATCCGGCTGCGCGCTGGCGCCGATGGAGGTGAAGTCCGGCCCCACCTTGCCGCCCGCGCCGCCGATGGCGTGGCATACGGTGCAGGCCAAGGCCTGTCGGCGGTACACCTTCTCGCCAGAAAACGGATCGCCTTCCTTCATCGCTCGAGCCGCCAAAGCCTTCAGCTGGGCGGCGTTCATTTGCTGGGTTAGCAGAGAAATGTTTTGAGAACGCGCGAGTGCCTCCACGAGACCTTTTTCATTGCGACCACCTTCGCGTGCGGCGCGCAGACCGGCATTAGCCACCGGCTTGGACAATTGCGCCCCGGCTACGCCGGCAGCCAGCAAGCCTCCAGCACCCCGGGTGTTGAGCAGACTGCGCCAAAGCTCGAGTGCAGCATTTTCATCCTTACTGTCACGCAGCACGGCAAAAATTTCGTTCAAAGAACCTTTCAGGTTCATGCGCCCAAGCGCGCGAGCCGCCGCCTGACGAGTGCCCGCCGGTTTATCGGCCGCAGCCAAAGCCCTGAGTCCCTGAAATGTTTCTGGACCGCGAATTTGAATCAGGCTGTCGAAGGCTGTTGATTCGCCTTCGGCAGCAATGACCAGCAGAGGCGCAACCAACTCAGCTCGGTTCCATTCGCCCGCCAACTGTATTGCGGCCGTGCGAATCGCTTCGTCGTTTGACTTCAAATAATCGCCCAGACCGGAAAGATCTCCGGTCGGCCGGGCATTGCGAAGATACGCCGCACGCGACAAAGCCGTGAGCACGCGGGCATGAACTTGCGTTTCAAATCCATCAGCGCGCAGTTGCTTGAACAGAGTGCTCAACTCCCCCGGACCACCAGCTTCGCCAATCAACTCAATCAACGGGCTGTCTCCATTGGCGGGCAGCTTGCGTTGTTGCACCAGTTGACCAATCAACTGGCTGGCCCGAGCCGGCTCCAGTGAGCGCAGCGCGAACGCAGCCTGAGCCGGTTTGCCTTTAAAATTCAGCGCGCCGTTTTGCATGCCACGAACAAAGGGCTCTGCGAGATCGTTCATGGTCAACCACAGGCCGTAATCGAGAAACTTATCCATCGGCTGTTCCAGTACCTGCAGGGCAAACTGCGCATTTTGATGGGCCGTGGTGGATTCTTTCATCTCAGCATACACGCGCATGGCCTCAAGACGCACGCGCGGATGCTTGTCTCGAATGCCCGCGGCGGCGTGCAGTTGCGTGGTGGTGAGGCGATCATGCCAATGGGCCAACACGCGCATGGCCGCGGCGCGCACGCGGGCGTCGTTGGCCTCCAGCGTGAGCATTAACAGCGAGGCGTTAACCACATCCACCGCCTCATGCAGCCACAAGGCCTCCATTTGGGCGGTTTCGTTTTCACTATGGCGCGCGAGCCATTGTTTGAGATCCGGGAGGATGCCCTGTCCACGTTCGTGCAGGACGCGTCGTGCCTGCGCCTGGTCGTAGGCATCCTGAGTCAACAGGAGGTCCATCAGGGCCGCGTTATTTTTCTCCGTCAAATCGCGTGCCTTTTTCTTGGGCTGCCCCTTGAAGGTCACGCGCCAGATACGCCCATGCACCTTGTCTCGGCGAGGATCACGGAAATCGACTTCGCCGTGTTGAATGATGGGGTTAGACCAATCGGCAATGTATAGCGCGCCGTCCGGCCCCTGTTTCACATCGATCGGCCGGAAGCTCGCGCTACTGCTGCGAATGAAATCTCCCAGATGCTCGGCGGCATAGCCGGCGCCGTTTTCGGAAAGATTAAAGCGAACAATCCGGTGGGCACGAAAATCACAGGTGATGGCCTGTCCCTGATATTCCTCCGGGAATTGCGGGCCATCGACGATTTCCAGTCCGGCGAATTTCGGGAAATTCCCCGGGCTCGCGCTCTCCATAATGCGGCGGCCGCCGGCATAGGTGAAATACATCGCCCCGGGAATGGCGTAGCTGATGCCCTGAAATCCGGCGCCATCGGTGACGAATGATTGGCCGTGGCGGTTGAAGTGGTGTCCCCACGGATTGCACCAACCGCGGTACTGGATGCCGGCCTCCTGCGTATCGGGCCGGAGCCACATGATGCCGCCACTCTTCAGACGAACAACGCCATGCGGTGTTTCCAGGTGGCTACGAATGTAAATGGACTGATTGAAATACAGCCGGCCATCATGCCCCCAGCGCAGGGTGTGCAGGGTGTGATGAGTATCTTCGGTGCCGAAGCCGGACAACACGATCCGTTTTTCATCGGCCTTGCCGTCGCCATTGGTATCCTTGAAATGCAGCAGCTCGGTGCTTTGGCCGACATAACACCCGCCATCGCCAGGCTCTATAGCGGTGGGGATAAACAGGCCTTCGGCAAAGATCTCGGTCTTGTCCGCGCGGCCATCGCCGGTGGTGTCCTGCAAGACCACGATCTTGTCATTGGCCACCTGACCCGGCTTCACCTGCGGATACACCTCCGAGGTCGCCACCCAAAGGCGGCCCTGCGGATCGAAGTTCATCTGAATCGGCTTGGCCAGCGAGGGATTCTGGGCGAACAGAGAAATCTCCACGCCTTCAGCGGTATCAAACTTCGGCAACGGTTGCGGATTGCGGATGGGTTTCTCTGGCACCGGCGCATTGGGCGCGGGCTTGAGTTTGAGATCGCGACGCGCGGCAATCTCCTTTTCCTGCGCGATCACCAACGGATCAAAGCGCGGAATCTCGACGGCGTTGTTGCCCTGCTCATGTTTTCGGAAACCAAAAATGTAAGCCATGTTTTGCGGACGCGAACGGTCGAAGAAGAGCTGGTTCTTGCGGGCCATTACCGTGCGGAGCTGGATTGCCGCCAGCGATTTCAGACGAGGATGGACGGGCACCCCGAGCTGAGCACAAATCTCTGCCGCCACGCGCGCGTAGCCGATGTCCACCGGGTGAATACCGTTTTCGGTCAAGGCGGGCTTGGCATTTATCAGCGGATCGGCATTAAACAGGGTCACAAAAAGATCGCCATCTGCCGCCGCCATCGTTTGAAGTTCCTTGGAGTACGCAGCGAGCTGGCCGTTGTGCACGGTTGGATCCGGCAGACCACCGCCCAACTGCTCATGACGCAAGGGCGACAACACCACAAAACGAATCGGACCGCCGGCCGCCTTCCGAACCGCGGCCTTGAGCGCGCGCATGTCTTGACCGAATTGTTCCGGCTGATTTTCAAATGAACTGGCCATGCCGTAGCCCAGAAAGACCACGGTAGGTTTCACCAGCGCGATTTGTTTCTGCAACTGCTTCCAGCCTTCATCCGCCGGTTCGCGACCGGCCTGTTGCAGGCTGAGCCCCGCGCGGGACACACCGCGCGGCGTGTCGCCGCTCCAGCCCAGATTGCGAAAGGTAATATTGCGATCAGGCCAGGCCGTGGTAAGCCGTAGTTCCAGATGATTGTGGACCTGCATCCGCTCGATGAGGGTGTCGCCCAGAAAAGCCACCCGGTCACCGTCCTTGAGTTCGAACGCCCGTTCGCGAGCGTTGCCCTTGATGCCGGTGAGAAGAATAAGGAGAGTCAGTACTGTGCGCATGAGAGTTAGTGTTTTTTCTTAAGAACAGAGTGAATGGTCTGAGCCATCAGCTTGGCGCCAGCGGCGTTGGGGTGAATCTTGTCCGGAAACATCGCGGGCTTGCCGGACAACGCTTGATACAAATCGATCACCGTCAGGCTCTCGTCCCTGGCCACCTTGCGAATGACGGGAATGACGTCGCCCTTAACAGTTTTCTCATTGATGCCCCAGCGCGTCTGGTACACGGGGACCGGCAGGCACAAATAGATCATCGGCTTGGTGGGCAGGCTCTTGAAATGCGTCACCATCGCGCGCAGATCCGCCTCGTATTCATTGCCGACCTTGCCCCAGTTTTGCGGTTTGGTGTCATTGGTGCCCAGCTTCAGGATTACCACGTTCGGCCCGAAGTCCGTAGCCTGCTTGAAGGCACTCAACTTCCAGTACGGCCGGTCACCGTTCTTGAGTAGCGTGGCGCCGTTCACGCCGTAATTGCGGACGGTGTAGCCTTTGCCGAGTAGATCGCCCAGCACCTTGGGATAACAGTGATTGGCCCGGTCGCGAATGGCCGCACCATAGGTAATGCTGTCGCCCACACAGGCAATGCGCGTCACGGAATCCGCCCGGCCGGAGAGCACGGTGGCGGCGAGGAAAATGCAAAAAATGGCGTGTTTCATGGCAAAAAACGTGGTCCGATCAAACCCCGTTTACCTTAGGCATGCAAGCTGTTTGGCGTGCTCATGAAGCATTCTAATGCCGTTTAGGATTGAACAATCCGACTTTTTTTGTATTGTCTCCCACGTGACCTTTTTCCCCCACGCCCCACTGGGCGTCCTAGGCGCATTGTCGCCGGATCCCAGCCAAAGCACAGTTGATTGGGTGGCCGTTTTGATGCTCGGATTATTCTCGGGCATCCTGCTGGTTTCGGGTGGGTTTTACCTGATGACCCGCAAACAAATCCTCACCATCAAACGCGAGAAAGCCATGAGCCGGCCGCCGCTGGAGGAGTTGATTCCCTGCAGCCTCGATCTGCCTGAGCAATGGCTCGCCATTCGCAGCGGCAACGTCGCTGCCGTTCAAGAAACCCTCGGCCTCTCCAATCCCCGCCGCTGCACCTGGAAAGATGGCTTTGCCATCTCGGGAGTGGAACGGCTCTTTATCTCCCCGCCGGTCAAAGGCTGGATCTTGGTCGTTGGCCCCGCCCTGCCCGCGCCCGAAGAGGACGTGGATTTTTGTTTCCATTTCCTCAGCCACATCAGCAAACGCCTTGGGCATGTACAGTTCTTCAGCCTGAACAGTGCCCTGAGCCACCACTGCTGGGTGCGCGCCCACACCGGCCGCATTGAGCGGGCCTACGCTTGGTGCGGTGAAACACTTTGGAACCAGGGCAAAGCCACTCCCGAGGAATCAGTGCTAGGCATGAAATGCCATGAATATGCCACCACCGTTGAAGAACTGGATTTCCAACAGGTCAACCACCTGAACCAAAACACCGCCAACATCTCCCAATTGGCCGCACGCTGGAGCCTGAATCCCGCCGCGCTCAAGTCGGATGTTTTTGCCAAAAGTGCAGGCATCACGGGCGAATTATTCCCCGCTGCCTCCGAACCCGAAACGGATTAACCAACGCCTCGCGCGCTCAAGAAAGATTTAGTTATGTCATTCGAACTGGCACTCAAAGAAATCGATAAAACCTTCACCGCCGATGACGGTATGGAACTTGGCATTCGCCCGCTGGAAGCCGGCGACGAAAAGGCCCTGCTCGGGTTTTTCAAAAACCTACCCGAACCGGAAGTCATGTTTTTCAAACGCCGCGTGCGCGATCCCGAAGTGATCAAGCAATGGTGTGAGAACATCGACCTTTATGCGCGACTGCCGCTACTGGCCCTGCACGAAGGCAAGATCATCGCCGTCGCCTCCCTCCTCCAAAACAACGGCGGCTGGAAACGCCACATAGGCCGCATCAGCCAAAGCATCCTGCCCAAGTACCGCCAAAAAGGCATTGCCGGCAAGCTCGTGCAGGAACTCGTCGATATCGCCCGCATGGCCGGCCTGCAAAAAGTCGAGGCCGAGTTCATCGACAAACAGGAAGGCGGCCAAAAACTATTCGCTCTGCTCGGCTTCACACACCTCATGCGCCTCGAAGATTACGTGCAGGACATGCAGGCCATCCAGCATGACTATGTGTTAATGGGGATGAACCTGAAAACCGACGAGGAATACGCGGGCATGGGTTGATGCCGGCCGAACCGCCTGATATCTGCGCCCACTGCGGCGCCGACGTCCACCCCAACGCCCGCGCCTGCCCTCAATGCGGTGCCGATGAATCCACCGGCTGGGAGGAAGAGTACGCGCCCGACCTCGGGCTGGATGAGGACGAGTTCGATTACGACGGATTTGTTGAACGCGAATTCGGCACCGGCAATACCCCAAAAAAAGTCGTCCCCCACGGGCTGCATTGGTTTTGGTGGCTGGTCGGCCTGGGCCTGATCGCCGCCCTGCTCCTCATATGGGTTTAATTCCCGTTTCCAATTCGCCCGGCACCCGGTATCCTGCGGCATGCTAATTCTGCTGTTGCTGTTGGCGATTGCGTTCCCGTTAAGCGCCGAAGATTGGCCGCAATTTCTCGGCCCGCGCCGTGATGGATCCTATCAGAGCAAGGCCCTCCCCGCCTGGCCAGCCGCCGGTCCGCAGCAGCTCTGGCAAGCGCAGGTCGGTGCCGGATTTGCCGGACCGGCCGTGGCCGACGGTAAGCTCATTCTGTTTCACCGAATCGACAACGAAGAAATCGTCGATTGCCTCAACGCCGTCAACGGTCAGCCCATTTGGAGTGCGCGATATGGCGCCGATTACGTAGATGATTTCCGATTCGACAACGGCCCGCGAGCCGTGCCCGCCATTGCCGGCGGCCGCGTCTTCACCCACGGCGCCCACGGCATGGTGCACGCGTGGGATTTGAAAACCGGCAAGGCTCTCTGGAAACTGAACGCTCGCACCCAGTTCAAGGCTCCTAAGGGATTCTTCGGATTCGCCTGCTCGCCGCTGGTCGTGGGCAACACCATGCTGCTTAACATCGGCGGTGCCCAAGCCGGCATCATCGGACTGGATGTCGCCAGCGGCAAGGTGCGCTGGCGTGCCACGGAGGAACCAGCCAGTTACGCCTCGCCCGTGCTCGCCACCATCAATGAAACGCAGCAGGCCGTTTTCTTTACCCGCGAAGGCCTCGTCTCCGTGGATCCAGCCACCGGCAAAGTGCGCTTTAGTCATCATTGGCGGCCCGCCATGCGCGCCAGCGTGAATGCCTGCACGCCGGTGATACTGGGCGACCTTGTGTTTGCCTCCACCAGCTACGGTAAGGGTGCCACCCTTTTAGCCATTGACGGCGCGGAATTAAAAACTATGTGGGCCAATGACACCTCCATGAGCTGTCATTACTCCAGTTGCGTGATGAACAACGGCCTGCTGTTTGGCTTTCATGGCAGACAGGAAGCTGGTGCGGATTTGCGCTGTGTAGATTTTAAAACCGGCCGCGTGCATTGGAGCCAACCGGGACTGCGTTCCGGCACAGTCACCCGTGCCGGGGACGATCTACTCGTACTCACTGAACGTGGAGAGCTGATCCGCGCCGCCGCATTGGCCAATGAATTTCAGGTCAAGCAACGCGCCCGCATCACCCGCGGCGAAGTCCGAGCCTACCCGGCCCTAGCTCAAGGGCGCTTCTATTTCCGTGACGGGGAAACCCTGCGTTGCCTGCAGCTTATCCGGCCGTGACTTTGGCTTGCTCACTATGGCCACCACAGTATCGTCGCCTTTCGCATGATAGCACGTTCCGCCATTTTTTGGATTCCCACCCTAACGCTCCTTCTCGGCTGTAAAACGCCAGCACCGATTGAGGGTCCGCCTATGCCGACACTGCCCACCGGCAACTTCACCGCGCCCGCCCATCCTAGTCTGGGAGAAATCGAGCGTCTGGATCCCGCCTTGGATCAGTTGATCGCACGCAGTGCTTTGATTGAACAGCTTGCCGATGGCTTTGACTGGGCCGAAGGCCCCGTGTGGGTTCAACCCGCTCAGGGGAAAGGTTTTGTGCTTTTCTCGGACATCCCGCCCAACAAGATTTATAAATGGAGCCAGGCCCATGGCCTGGAGGATTTCCTGCAACCCAGCGGCTACACCGGCACCACGCTACGCGCCGGCCAGCCCGGCTCCAACGGACTGCTACTCGATGCTCAAGGGCGACTGGTGCTGTGCCAACACGGCGACCGACGCATTGCTCGGCTGGCCTCTTCGTTGAATGCGCCGCAACCGATCTACCAAACTGTAATCGGCACCTACCAAGGCAAACGGTTCAACAGCCCCAATGACGGCTGCTTTGATCGCCACGGAAATTTGTATTTCACCGATCCTCCATACGGCCTGGAGAAGCGCATGTCCGATCCGACCAAGGAACTGAGTTTCCAAGGCGTGTACCTCTTCACTCAGGGCGGCGAGCTCAAGCTGTTGACGGATAAGATCGCCTTTCCCAACGGCATTGCATTGTCGCCGGATGAAAAAACCTTGTACGTGGCTGAGAGTGGGCCGAACACCAAGATTCATGCCTTCAAGGTCCAAGAAGATGGCACCATTGATGAGGGTCGTGTGTTCTTTGATCCCACCCCGCTCAAGGCGGCTGGCAAGAAAGGCGGCTGTGACGGGTTGAAAATCGATACCCAAGGCAACCTCTTCGCCACCGGCCCCGGCGGCGTGTTGGTGTTGTCGCCCGAGGGCAAACATCTGGGCACACTGTCCACCGGTACGCGCATCGCCAATGTCGGCTGGGGCGATGACGGTCGCACCTTGTACCTGACCGCCGACATGTATCTCTGCCGCATTCGCACACTCACCAAAGGCGCCGGTTTTTAATCATGAACAAGCTCTGCCTTCTCCTTCTCGGACTGACCCTCCCCACTGTGGCGGCGGATTGGCCTCATTTTCTTGGTCCTACCGCCGACGGTGTTTCCACGGAAACCGGCCTAATCGATGCCTTCCCCATAGACGGCCCCAAGCCGCTGTTTGCCAAGCGCATCGGCACCGGCTACACCGCACCATCCATTCGCGACGGCAAAGCCGTGGTGTTTCATCGGGCAAGCAAATTGTACAAGGTGGAGGAAGGCGATAACTTTGAAACGGTGGTCAAGTATATGAACGCCGAGCTTGCCGCTCTCAAGGCCAAGGAACGGCTCTCCGTCGAGGACCTGCAGAAATCCCTCAAGGAAACCACACGCCGCGTGCCGCGCGGCTACATTCCCCTGCCCGAAGCCGTGGCCAAACACCTGGATGTGGAGGTGATCGATTGTCTGGACGCCAAGACGGGTAAACTGATTTGGCGCCACGCCTACCCCACCGGATATGAGGATCCATACGGCTACAATAACGGCCCGCGATGCGCGCCATTGATCACCAAAGATCGCATCTACACCTACGGCGCCGAGGGCGTGCTCTTGTGCCTAGACTTCGCCACCGGTAAACAACTCTGGCGACGCGATACCCACAAGGATTTCACGGTTATCCCCAATTTCTTCGGGGTGGGCAGCACGCCCGTGCTCGAGGATGGCCTACTGCTCACCATGGTGGGCGGCCAACCCAACAGCGGCATGGTAGCCTTTGATGCCAAGACCGGCAAAACCGTCTGGACCAGCACCGGCAAGCAGACTTGGGATGGCACAGCCAAAATCGGTTGGCCCGGCGAACCGCAGATGATTTGGCGCGGTCAGGAAAAAATGGCCAGCTACGCCTCGCCCGTCCTCGCCACCGTGCACGGCAAACGCGTGGCCTTCTGCCTCATGCGACAAGGCCTCGTGGCGCTCGATCCCAAGACCGGCAAGGAATACTTCAAGCGCTGGTTCCGCGCGCGCGTCAATGAATCGGTGAACGCCTCTAACCCCGTCGTCATCGGTGATCAGGTCTTCTGCTCCACCGCCTATTCCGGGGATGGATCGTTTGTGCTGAAGATCAAAAAGGATCTCAGCGGCTACACCGAAGTCTGGAGTGATTACCAACGCCGCGTTAAGACCGATAACCCGCGCTTGGATGAAGTACTGGGTCTGCACTGGATGACCCCCATCGTACACGAAGGCAATCTCTACGCCTTCAGCGGTCGAAACGAACCCGATGCCAGCTTTCGCTGTGTGGAATTTGCCACTGGAAAACTCCTCTGGAATCAAAATGAGGCCTGGCAAAAATATGGGCCGCCCTCCAACAAATACGGCCGCGGATCATTCATTCAGGCCGATGGAAAACTCATCGTGCTCGGCGAAACCGGCAAGCTCGGCCTCTTTGCCCTGAACGCCAAAAAGCCCGAGGAACTCGCCGCCCATCAGGTGCCGCAGTTGCGTTATCCCTGCTGGGCCGCCCCCGCAATGGCCGACAAACGCGTCTATCTACGCAGCGAAGCCGTCCTCGTGTGCTACGATTTCGCCAAAGAACGATAACCACCCACGCGGCTAGCAACCCAGTTCAGGCTTTCTTTTTCGGGCAAAAACCCGTTCACTCTCGCCTGTCTTATGAGTGAGACGAATGATTCCCTGGCCAAGGAGAAGGAAACCCTCAAGAGCGTCGAGAACGCCCCTACCTCCGAGAAACTTCTGACCTACACCAAGCTATCCGGCCCCGGCTGGCTTCAAGGCGCAATCACGCTCGGCGGCGGCTCTCTTGCGGGCAGCCTGTACCTCGGCGTGATCGGCGGCACCCAATTGCTTTGGCTGCAGCCGATCATGATGATCCTTGGCGTGCTAATGCTCTCAGTAATCGGCTACGTCACCCTGTCCACCGGCAAGAAACCTTTTCAGGCCATCAACGAACACATCAACCCCGTGCTCGGCTGGGGCTGGTTGATCGCCGCCATGCTCGCTAACCTCGTCTGGGCCATGCCGCAATTCTCGCTGGGTACCGGGGCTCTTCAGCAAAACCTTGGAATTTTGGTGGATCCAGAGGGAAGTAAATCCGGCCAATACTTATGTGCGGCAATGCTGTTCATTATTGCGACCGTAGTCGTTTGGATGTACGAGAGCAAAAGCGTAAAGTATTTTGAAATCATCCTCAAAGTACTTGTAGGTATTATTGTTCTCAGTTTTTTTGGTGTAGTCATTGCAATGGCTGGTGATTTGAACTGGGGATCAATTGCGAAAGGCTTTGTTCCAGATTTCGGCCTGCTATCACGCCCTGCTGACGAATTCAATGTAGTCTTAGATAAATTAAAGGATGCTCCTGCTGCAGCCGATCACTGGAAAAGGGAAATTCTCGGTTCACAACGTGATGTGATGGTCACAGCTGCAGCTACCGCCGTCGGCATCAACATGACATTCCTTCTTCCTTACTCCATGCTCCGCAAGGGATGGGGACGAGAACACCGCGGATTGGCCACAACCGACCTCAGCATTGGTTTGTTCGTGCCATTCTTGCTAGCAACCACCTGTGTACTGATCGCTTCGGCCTCACAGTTTCACTCGAAATATGAGCCGGGCCTACTCTCTCAGGACAACATTTCTATGCTCGCGATTAAACAAAAAGGCGCATACCGAAAAGGAATTGAACCTCGTGTCGGCACATTCATTGAAAAGGAGGAACTAGATAAAGCAAACGCGGCGCAAAAAAAATTCGATGATGGCATAAAGAAAACAAAGGAAAAGCTACAACTCAAACCTGCTGCTTGGAATGCAAAACTCCAAAGCGATCCTGAATTATATCGCCTTGGTCCATGGTACGATCTGATTAACGAAAAAGTTCCAGAGACAGAGCGTAAATTGGCAGCGATGCTGATCAAACGCGATGCCGGACAATTTGCAACATCTCTGGAAAAACTCACCGGTAATAAGGCTGTTTCCCAAACCATTTTCGGTATCGGCGTAGTCGGCATGGCGATTTCCACAATTATTATTCTGATGCTGATCAACGGCTTTTGTATGACTGAAGCACTTGGTGCAGAAATGGGAGGGCCCATTCACAAGGTCGGCTCCGTCCTACCGGGCATCACCGGCGCACTCGGCTTCCTGTTCCTGTGG
Organism: uncultured Verrucomicrobiales bacterium; assembly: GCA_913042895.1. GTDB lineage: Bacteria > Verrucomicrobiota > Verrucomicrobiia > Limisphaerales > UBA1100 > UBA1100. The sequence goes on from CAJWMQ010000013.1 coordinate 23,669, forward strand.
GGTAACGCTGATGCCAAGTTCCTGCTCGCCGTGCCCACCAGTGTGTTTGGCATGGTGCTGCTGCCCATCGCCTATTTCACGTTCTTCTGTATGATCAACAGCAAGGAATTGCTGGGAGATGCCCTGCCCAAGGGTGGCAAGCGCGTGGCGTTAAACCTCGCCATTGGCCTCGCCCTGCTCGCCTCCACCATCGGCGCCGCGTGGTCTATTTGGAGCAAGGTGAAGTGGACCGGAGTGTACGCCGTAGGCATCTTCCTACTACTGGCTCTGGGCGGTCATTGTTACCGCAAGTTGAACCAGAAGCTCGATCGGATTGAAACCAAACTGAACGAGTAACGCAGCACCCCCTTTACGGCGGGCCATGTCTGGCCCGCCTTTTTTATGCTCCGATCCGGGCCACCCATAGGACCACGCCGATGATTGCGAAACAGATCACAAAGCACCCCACGAATCCCCAGAAATCCATCTTGGTCGGCCGCTCGAATTCCCAGTTGGAACTCGGGAACAGTTTTCGGTCATTAAAACGGTCCGGTCGCGCATAGCTCACGTCGATCTCGCGCGCGTCCCCTTCCGGGTCCGGATCCACCGGTGTTTTCATTTTCACATACAACCGATCCAGCGCCTTCTTACTGTTGGGCTGCGTCAGTAGACTGGCAATGATCATCACCAAAAACGGCGCGATGATCTTGAATGGAAACTCCAGCGTCTTCAGCGCGGCCTTGCGGTATTGAGTCAGATCCAGCCCGAGCAGCTTGTCGTAAATCACCATGTCAAACCGGAATGATCCTTGCCCAATCTTGTCGCCTTCCTCTTCTTCGTTTTCCTTCACCCCGCCAGTCCAGTAAATCGATTGACCGCCCGCTGCTCCTTCCGGACTGTTTACAGTCAGGTAAGCTTCGTGCGTGCGTAACTCCGGAGCCACCGCCGGAATTGCGCGTGGCAACACGAAGAAACACAGCAGACAAAACACAATCGTGATCCAGCCCGCCTTGGTGGTGGCGCGGCGCCAGTACATACCCAGCCAGAACAAGGCCGCAAAGGTCATGGGCACAATCCAGGTGAGCTCCAGTTGCTTAAACATGTCGAGCATGGTCACGGACACTACCACGGCACCCAATACGACGATGGCGCCGGTGACCCGGCCAAGCCGCAGGCATTCCTGCTCAGAGGCATTCGGGTTGCCATAAGGCACATAAATGTTGCGCACCACCAACGCCGAACAAACGAGCATGTAGCAATCCACACTACTCATCAACGCAGCCAGCAGACAGGCCAGCATCAGGCCCACCAACCCGATACCCAAAGGCCCGAGCAATTCCCGGGTTGCCACACCCCAAGCCATGTCCGCATCGCCGATCAGGGCCTGATTATCGCCGTACAGAGTCAGCACAATCAGAGCGGTGATCACCCAGCCGATGGTGCAGAAGCGTTTGATGAAGTTTCCGGTCACCAGGCCAACACGGGCATCGTGTTCGCTCTTGGCCGAGCCACCACCGGTGACGATGAAGTGAGGCGTTAGCACAATGCCGATCATGTTCATGATGACAATGGTGATGATGGCATAAAGCGGAAATTCACTGGCAGCACTGCCTCCCACGATCTCGAAGGTGGAGGCCGGTAACTGCTCGTGCATCACGCGGAAACCATCCGTCCAGGAATCGCCCGGAGTGCCGAAGCGTTTAACCACCTCGTTGAGACCGAAGGGAATCAACAGGATTGACAGCAGAATGATGCAAATACCTTGGATCAGATCGGTCCAGTACGCCGCAGTAATACCGCCCAGCACGCCGTACATCATCACAATCACCGCCACCAACGGCACGAGCACGTACTCCGTTTTGGTGCCCATCAATTCCTCGCCCAACAAGGGCACACCCACTTTGCCGATGGCGGTGAAGAGCATGGCGCCGTAAACGATGTAATAAAAACAGCCAAAGATCGCGTAGGCGACGCCCATTGGTCTGGATTCGTAGCGTTCGGTAAACCAATCGCCCAAGGTCAGGCAACGCATGCGACGGTACCACACAGCGCTAATCCAATAGATGGGCGTGACAAAGAGCCAATACATCACGCCCCACATGCCGCTCATGCCGTTGGCAAAGGTACCGCGCGCGGTATTAACCGGATCGGCTGAGCCCGTGCCCGCTCCGAAAGCGGCGAAGGTTTGGAAGAGCTTGCCGAATTTCCGGCCGCCCATGAAATAATCCTCCTGAGCTTTGACCTGGCGCATGGCCCAGATACCGATGGCGGCCATTCCGGAAAAGTAGATAAAGAGAACGAGGTAATCAGCGAAATTCATAAGGCGCAGGTGAGTTCGTAAAATGATACCGATTCAACGAATTTGCCCAATAAAAAACCCGCCCCAAAGGGCGGGTTGCAATTCTCTGGATGCGATGGTTATTCGGACTTCTTATCCTCGTTCTCAGCCTTGGACTCCTCTTCGGTAGCTTCCTCGTCTGTGGCTTCGGCTTCGTCCTCTGCAGCCTCTGCTTCTTCGGTCTCCTCCTCATCAGCGGCCTCTTTAGCGCTGGCCTCCTCGGTGGATTCGTCGGTCGCTTCCGCAGTCTCTTCGGCTGCTTCTGCCTCGGCAGCCGGCGCTTCGGTGGTTTCCTCTGCTGGTGCAGCCGCCGCTTCAGCCTTCGGCTGATCCTTTGCGGCGGGATCTTCATCAGCCGCGGCACTGGCGGCATCAGTCACCCATTCCAAGATCGCCATCTCGGCGGCATCACCCTTACGGCGGCCGAGCTTGATGACGCGGGTGTATCCTCCATTGCGGTTTTCAAAGACGGGGGCAATATCCTCGAACAGAATGCGAACCACGTCCTCGTTCTCCCGCCAGTAAGCGCGCTGCTCGCGACCGGACACACCATTTTTCTTCGGGAAAAAGGTGCGGGGGTTTTGCTGCAATCGCGCGGCAATGAGCCGGCGGTATTGCAAGCCTGCTCCGTCGACCTGGCCTTTTTTGCCAAGCGTCACCATCTTGTCGGCCACCACACGAGCGGCTTTGGCCTTGGCGAGGGTGGTGGTGACGCGGCGGTGTTTGATCAGGCTGCACACGAGGTTGTTGAGCATGCGGGTGCGATGCTCGGTAGTGCGGCCCAGTTTGGCTTTGCGAATACGGTGGCGCATGGTGCTGGTTCAGGTAATTAGTCTAGCAAGGAAGACCCGGTGCCAAGCGGCTCGCCGTCGTCTTCAAACAAAATGCTCGGAGATCCACCGGAGCTGTTCGGCTTGCTGATCAGATCAGCGGGATCGAGCACACTTTCGTCGAACGTCATGCCCAGACCCAAGCCCAGCTCGACGAGCTTGTCCTTGATCTCGTTTAGTGACTTCTTGCCAAAGTTGCGGTACTTGAGCATATCAGCCTCCGACTTGGTGGCAAGTTGGCCAACGGTGGTAATATTGGCGTTGTTGAGGCAGTTGGCCGCGCGCACGCTCAACTCGATTTCGTTCACGCTCATGGCTAGCAGACGCTTGAGTTCGGATTGCTCCTCGGTCTGGTTCTCCTTCTCCTCTTCAAACTCAATGGCGTCCTTGTCGTAATTCACGAACACCTCAAGCTGGTGCATAAGCACCTGACTGGCCTGATTCACGGCGTCATCCGGCGTGATGCGGCCATCGGTCCAAATCTCCAAAGCCAAGCTGTCGTAATCGGTGCGCTGGCCGACACGGGCGTTGCCGACATCGTAGCGCACGCGGGTCACGGGTGAAAATATGGAGTCGATGGCAATCACGCCGATCGGCTGGTTGGTGGTCTTGTTGTCGTCGCCAGTCAGGAATCCACGGCCCACCTGGACGGTGAGTTCCATAAGAAATTTCTTTTTCTTGTCGAGCGTGCAGATGTGTTGGTCCGGATTCACGAGCTCCACGTTGTGGTTCAATTCGATATCGGCCGCGGTCACGGCACCGGACTTGTTCACGGAAAACAACAATACCTGTGGGTCACGAGTCTCGTGAATTTTGAATTTCACCTGCTTAAGGTTGAGGATGATCTCCGCCATATCCTCTACCACGCCTTCGATGGCGGCAAATTCATGCTGGGCTCCGTCCACCTTGAGGGACGTGATAGCGGCACCTTCCAGTGAGGATAGCAGCACGCGGCGCATACTGTTACCGATGGTGTGGGCATAGCCGATTTCAAACGGTTCCGCGACAAACTTGGCGTAGGTCTCGGTTGCCGTTTCCTCTTCCTTCTTCAGCCGATTTGGCCGTTCGAACGCTCCTAAACGTTTTGGCATTTTTTCTTACTTTGGTTGCAATTTTAATCTAACCGCAAACTTCATTCCCGCATATTTGCGGTCCGTATAATTGCTGATTCCTCCGCCCACCCGGGCACAGGGATTAACGGGAATAAAACTCAACGATGGTCTGCTCGTTTGCCACGGGCTCGATGTCCTCGCGCGTGGGCATCCGGCTAACGGAGCCGGTGTAGGCAGCCTTATCCAACTCCAGCCACTCTGGTACAGTGCGACTCGTGGAGTACTCGAGATTCTTGTCGGCCAAGTGGCGACTCTTCTCAGAATGCTTGATCTCCACCTTATCTCCTTCGTGCAAGGCGATGGACGGAGTGCGGGCGCGCTTGCCGTTCACCATCACGTGACCATGGGTAACCATCTGGCGGGCTTGAGCACGGGTGTAACCAAATCCAAGATTATGCACCACGCTATCTAGACGCGTCTCCAAAATCTGCAGCATGATCTCACCGGTCACACCACGTCGACGGATGGCTTTCTCATAGATGCCGCGAAACTGCTTCTCCATCAGGCCGTAGTAGTAACGCATCTTCTGCTTCTCGGCCAAGGCGAGAGCGTAATCAGTGGCCTTGCGACGGCGGTTCTGTCCATGCACACCCGGCGGGTAAGGCTTTCGCTCGAGATATTTCGAGGAGCCAAACAGCGGAGTGTTAAAGCGGCGGCTTAAACGAACGCGGGGACCTGTATAACGTGCCATAGTATCGGTAGAATTACGGGTGAATATTAGACGCGACGGCGCTTGGGTGGACGACAGCCGTTATGCGGCACGGGCGTCACATCCTTGATTGTGGTGATATCCAGACCGGCTGCCTGCAGGCCGCGGATGGCCGATTCGCGACCAGAGCCCGGTCCTTTGATCCGCACTTCCACTTCCTTAAGGCCGTGCGATTGCGCATCGCGGGCAGCACGCTGGGCCACTTGCGTCGCGGCGTAGGCCGTGCTTTTACGGGAGCCCTTGAATCCGGCGCGGCCGGCGCTAAACCAGCTGATAGGGTTGCCCTGCATGTCGGTGATGGTAACCAGAGTGTTGTTAAAGGTGGCTCGAATGTGCGCAATCCCGTGCGTCACATTTTTCGACTTCTTAGCCTTGATGACCTTGGCATCGCCAAAGTCGTCCGCCAACAGTTCTGCCGCGGTAGGCGCGGACGACTTGGCCTCCTCTTCGGCGGCGGGAGCGGTTTCGGCCGGAACAGCCTCAGTGGCGGCCTCGGGCTTCTCTGCGGCCGGCGCCGCCTCGGCTTGAGGTTCCTCGGTTGCGGGATCTTGTTTTTCTTCAGCCATGATGGTTGTTCAGGTAAAGGATTAGGCTTTCTTGCTCTGGGCGCCTACAGTCTTCTTCGGCCCCTTGCGGGTACGGGCGTTGGTTTGGGTGCGTTGCCCGCGCACGGGCAGGCCGCGCATGTGCCGCAAACCACGGTAGGTTTTAATATTTTTGTGGCGCTTGAGGTCTTCAGTCACCTTCCGGCGCAGATCGCCTTCCACGAGGATCACGCAATTGTCTGTGCGGGTCTGTTCAGGACGCATCTCGGTGGTTTGGATGGCCTTGGCGATGGTGGCCAATTGATCCTCGCTCAGGGTATGAGCGCGGGTGGCCGGATCAATCTTGGCGTTTTCCAACACCTTGGCTGAGGTGGCCGGGCCGACCCCATAGAGGGAGCGGAGCGCGATGTCGATGCGCTTGTTGGCGGGGATGTCGATTCCTAAAATGCGGGGCATGGCTTAACCTTGACGCTGTTTGTGGCGCTTATTCGTTTTGCAAATGACGCGGACGACGCCCTTCCGCCGAATGACCCGGCAGTTTTCACACAATCGCTTTACTGAGGCGCGTACTTTCATTGTTCGTTTTCGTTCTCTAGTTTTCGTTCCATGACCCTTCCCTTAGAAAGGTCAAAGGTGCTCACTTCGAGCACCACCGTTTCGCCCAATTGCGCGTCCACCAACACATCGCTGGTGGCCCGCGTGCTGTGCCCCATCAGGCGGTGGCCGTTGCTCAGTTCGGCGCGCACCAGGCGGTGCGACAGAACCTCGACTATTCGGCCCTCGACTCGGATGGGCTCGGCCCCGGGCATGTCAAAATTTCCGGTTCGCCTTCAGTCACCGCAATGGTGTGTTCCCAATGCGCTGAAGGCCGGCCATCCCGTGTCACCACAGACCAGCCGTCTGGCAGAAACTTCACCTTCGGCGTCCCTGCATTAACCATCGGCTCAATCGCCAAAGTCATGCCGGGCCGCAACTCCGGAGAGTCTCCGCCGGTCACGTAATTGGGGATTTGCGGTTCCTCGTGAACCACCTCTCCCACACCGTGTCCGACAAACTCTCGCACGATCGAAAACCCGTTGGCTTCGACTCGATTCTGCACTGCAGCCGAGATATCAACCACCCGGTTTCCGGGTAACGCGCGAGAAATTCCATCATACAGGGCTTCCTGAGTCACTTCAATCAATTTTTGAGTTTCCTCAGGACACTCATCGACGATCACCGTTCGCGCGTTATCGCCAATGAACCCTTCCACGCAAACACCGACATCGATGCTTACTATGTCACCGTCCACGATCTTCCGTTTCCCGGCCAAACCGTGAACCACTTCCTCGTTCATCGAGATGCATACATTGCAGGGGTACTTCCTGCCCTGCACCTCGTATCCGAGAAACGCACTCTTGCATCCGTAATGCCGGATGCGGCTGGCGGCATATTCATCCAACTCACGGGTCGTGATTCCCGCTTTCACCCATTCACAAGCATCCCGCAACACGTTGGCTGCGATGCGGCCGGCTTCACGCATGGCCGCCAGTTGATGCTCGTCCTTGATGGGGATCATCCGGCGCGTCCCCGCACCTTTTTGCCGCCCTTCAAAAAACCATCATAATGATGCTGAGCCAAATGACTTTCCATTTGCCGCATCGTGTCCAGCATCACGCCCACCATAATCAGTAGACTTGTGCCGCCAAAGAACTGGGCCACCGCGAAGGGAATTTCCAAGTTGATACCCAACACCGTCGGTATCACCGCGATGACCACCAGGAACATGGCCCCTGCCAAGGTCAACCGGCTCATAGCGTGATGTAGGAAGTCGCGCGTCGCGTTTCCAGGGCGAACGCCGGGAATGTAGCCACCGGCCTTTTTCAAATCATCCGCGATCTGCGTTTCATTAAATTGCGTCGCCACCCAGAAGTAGGAGAAAAACAGGATCATCAGCGACTGCATGGCTAAATTCCAAAAGGAACCGTAAGCCAGAGCGTCGCCCAGTCCGATGAAGAAATCAGCCCCGTTTCCTTCCCCGAGCCAGCGACCAATTGTTCCAAAAATCTGGGCCGGGAACATGAGAATTGCCTGCGCAAATATGATCGGCATCACACCCGCGTAATTTACACGGAGCGGGAAATAGGTAGAACCACCCTGCATCATCTTTCGACCCACCTGCCGTTGGGCATACTGGACCGGAATTTTCCGCATGGCCTGCGTCACTGCAATCACTACACCCACCACGGTGAGCAACAGGACGAGCAGAAGCACGCCATTGAACGGATGCGCCCCTTCGCCACTCGCGGGGAAAAACATATCCCGGATTCCGAGGAAAGCCTGATCCACCCGGGCGATGATACCCACAGTGATCACCAATGAGATACCGTTACCAATTCCACGCTCGGTAATCTGTTCGCCCAACCACATCAGAAGGACCGTACCGGTGGTGAGTAATATCATTGTACGAATGCGATACCACAAACCGGGATCGGCAACCAATTCACCATCAAACTCACCGAAGCCAGGTATGTTTCGTGGATTTTCCCAACCGACCGACATCACAAACCCCTGACCCAAGCAAAGCAACACCGTGAGGTAACGACCGTACTTGATGATCTGGGTTCGACCTCCTTCTTCCCGAGCCAATTTGCTCAACGAAGGCACAACGGCGGTCATCAATTGAATTATAATTGTCGCGCTGATGTAGGGCATGATACCCAAAGACCCGACCGCACAACGCTCTAACGCACCACCAGTAAACATGCTATACATGCCCAACAACCCCGCACCCCCTTCTGTGCCGGATCCTTGCTGTTCACGCAATTGATCGAAGAAACTCAACAGCAACTGACCATCCAGACCCGGGATTGGCGTCATGGCTACCACCCGGCAAACCACCAGCAGCATCAAGGTAAAGAAGATCCGGCTTTGGAGCTCCTTAACCTTCAGGCAGTTCTGGAGGGTCTGGAAATACTGGCTGAACATGGAAAGTCTTATTCAGCCACGGGGGCTTCGGCTTCAGGTGCCGGCTTTGGCACATTCAATGCCTGGCAAGTTCCGCCAGCCGCTTCAATCGCCTTTTGAGCCGAGCCACTGAATTTATGCGC
>CAJWMQ010000014.1 GCA_913042895.1 uncultured Verrucomicrobiales bacterium
CCCCCCCCCCACCCGGGGCGCGCGGTCCGTCATCACGAGGTCGGAGGGAGCGCTTCCCCGCCCTTGCACCCCCGGCCCCCGGGGAGGGCGGCAGGGGGGGGAGGCTGCGGGCGGGGGGGGCCTTGAGTGGTCGCCCACTGGCACTGCCTGTGCGTCCTTTCGGAGAACAGCCCAACCCCCCTGTGCCCGAGGGGGCAGCGCCACCAGCGCGGCCGCGTCGGGGGGCCCGATGACGTCCGTCCACGTCGCCACGTAGTTGAGCGGCGTCGCGCCGTCGTTCGGCCGCGCGTGCGCGTAGTCGGCGCCGACGTCCCAGCCGTAGGCGCTCTTGTACACGGTGTCCACGTGGCCGCCGTGCACGAGGAACTTGCGCACCTCCGCCACCGCGATTCCTAGTAACATTAAAGCGATAATCACAACGAGTGGCTTCCTAAGTTTTTTTAATTTCTTGGAGTTCAGGGTTTTATCGTCGTTCATTCCTTTTTTAAATCTTATCAGTCGTAGAACATACCTGAATCCCAAGCCGGAAACACAGCAAATAAGAGCCCACATACCAAAGGCAATTCGATCGTAAGGCCAATCTTTACGACCACCGAGCACTCCCTCTCCATCTGTTAGATCTGGGAATAAATCTTCAAGCGCCAGTTCATCATAAGCCCATGCATTTATTTTATATATGGGACCACCCCACTCCTTTCCGCCACTAATGCCCTTGGCAGCATCCACCCAGCCGGTCCAATGACGTTGTGAAAAGCGATCGGTTGAAGATTTTCGAAAGGCAGTCTCTGAAAACCAAAACGTTAGGAGTGCGAACAAAAAGGAATACCCCACCGCATTGGCTAACTTTTTCAGTAACTTAGGAGGGTTGGCTTGCGCCACGTTTTCCCTTAATTGATCAAAATCATCTGCAATTATAACGCCAGAAATTTCACCCAAAGGCACCCATTCATCCATACCCTCCTGACAAGCCAAGTCTGTAGGTAAAAGAGCACCATCTTTGAGATAGGTATTTACATCCTCAATGCTATAAGGACCATTCTGCTCTCCGTCTCTGGAAATATAGATCTCCACAAAGATTTGTTAATCCTAATCAGACTACTATGTTTACTAGCCGATGGAATCCTACCTCAGTATCCTGATTCAGAGAAGTTCAGAGAATTTCCAAATCAATTCCAATTTTCCACTCAATTAACCTGAAAACAGGATTCTTGATGTTCGTTGGTTTCGACCCCAAAACACATCTATTTCTTCAAAAGAAGCCCATTACCTAGTTGCTGAAGGGCTTTCAGTATCTTTTCAGGAATTTTTCCATCGGGACCAATAGGTGTATCCAATGTCACCACACCACCCTCTGCATTAATCACGTCAATGCGTTGCTTAAGGGTTTCTATCTCAAACCTGATTTCAGTCCCTGCTCCCCAGCCTTTACTCACCGGTAAAAGCAGATGCCAGATCACTCCCTTGGGCGGCGGGAAGTTTTTAGGTGTCAGGGCCCTGCCAAAGCCTTTCTTAGTGCGTTCACGAAAATCATGGTTTTCCCCAGAGGTAAAGGTTTGGCGCGGACATAATTTACCTTTCGTGCAAAGGGAAAGGATCGGGTGGGCTCCAGCATTAAAAGCCAGTTCAGCCTCCTGATTACCTGAGCGTACCGCATCAATCCAGGTATCGATATTATGATTTTCCTTTTTCAAGGGTTCATAAGCCGCCTGCATCTCCATCTTGTAACCATCAAACCACCACCCCGAAACCAGCTTGCCGTATCGCTTGGACCATTCGCCACACACCTCGCCCCAGTTCTTGAGGAAGAGGGGGTTAGGGGCCTGATTCTCGCTACGCCTAAATCCCTTCACTTTTCTAGGATGGGACATCGGGTTGATCTTGGGGCCAACAGGTTTGCCATTGATGCTGGGTAATGTATCCCCCATGGCCTTGATTACCTCATAATGACGCATGGGGGCTCGCGCGGTCATGTAAATAATGAGCTTGATATCTCGTTCGGCCAACTCCTCGGCAATTTCTTGAATCAGATCACGTCTGGAGGTCCACACGCCATTCTTTACCCCCAATAATTTTTCATAAGCGCTATTGGGAGCACAATACCTGCCCCAGTGTTGGCCAATGACAAAGATGATATAGCCAGCCTTGGTGCTTTCAACTGAACTAACAAACTCATCCACATCAAAGGAATCAATGGTTTTGTTGTAGGATTGTGGAGTGTGGTTCTTAAAGGCCTCATAATGAAACATTAACCCATATCCACTCTTTGCAAGCCAACGTTCATTTGATTCTGCCTGAACACAAAAAACCAAATGGAAAAAAATTGAAACCAGCACTTTCATTGCTTAATAGAGTCCTGCCTCAATATCCTGTTAAGAGAAGTTCACTATAACGTCATCGGTTGGTCACGGATTCATTTTCCAGATCGTGAAATTTAGGTACGAGGCAAAGCTCACCCAAGCGAAATAAGGGATCAACAGATAACTCGCTACCGGACTAACACGCCAAAAATGAAACATGGTGATAACAATGACCAACCCAAGTAGAATAATATTAACGAATGCCAATCCAGGCTTGTGTAAGCCAAAAAATAACGGTGTCCAAGCGGCGTTCAACACCAGTTGGATCAGAAAATAAAATAATGGTTTACGTTGTGCTGACCAACCTCCTTGTTTCCATACTGTCCAGGCTGAATACGCCATCATAAAATAAAGCGTCATCCATACGGGTCCGAAAACCCAACCTGGGGGATTCCATGATGGTTTATTTAAACCAGCATACCAATCATCCGGACTAATAAAAACTCCCGTAATTGATGCGGAATAACAAAGGGCTAGCCAACCACCAAACGCAAAGATTTTTGACTTATGCTGACTTGGATATTCTTGGTCGATATTTTGCATTCAAGAAAATAGCATCAGATTTATTATTTAGTTTTTTGACCCGATCAATTTTCATCAAATCACCCATTAGTATGTCGTGTAGAATTACTGAGAACTTTACGTAACTACACATACTTGAGTGGAAATATGAAGGCTCACCAATTCAAAATATTATCGTTCAAATCGATGTTCTGGGCTGTTCTTCATCCCTCATCTTTTTGGCTCGTTTTTTTGCAAGTCATCAATCTGGCTTATCAGAATATTATGGATCTCCAATATAGAGGTATGTAATCAATATTAATCGCAGGAATATTCAGCCCATGCACTACTTGTTTCCCAAAGTCGTACCCGGATAATTTTTAAGTTTGGAGAAAGAGGGTACTTGGCATCGGGTTTAGCAGCGTATTCCTTTAATTTAATCTTGAGGGTGTCGTGGATAAGTTTTGCCATGACTTCGGTTGTTGGATCTTCATCTGAAAAATCAATAATTCGATCCCCGTACGCTTCCTTTAATTTCGGGTACATTGGGTCATTTGTGTTCATGCACAGGGCATGATCCAAAGTACTTAAGAAGTCTGCCATAGCTTCCTGCAGAATTTTGAAGTCGCACACCATTTCATTTTTATCCAATTCATTGGATTCCAGTATGAACTCAACCTTGCGAGTGTGCCCGTGAGGAAACTTGCATAAGTCCGGATGCTTGGACAACATGTGCCCATTCTCAATTTCAAAACTTTTACAGATTCTATATGGCATAAATTTATGTTCCTTTTGTTCTCTCTGATTCCACAGAGAAAAATCACTCTAGACATAGGGAGAACATTGAAAGAATTGGGTCTCTCAGGGTTTCCTAAAACATATTGTGGTTCACTGAATCGGAACTCGCGTGTAAGGGCTCGATATATAAGTGTTATAGGCTCGTCCACCACGTAGAATGGTTTTGCGGTGGTTACTAAAGAAATCGATATGCTGTTTACCCTTTTCTCGAGGTAATGTGAAATTCCATGAATTATCTTCTTCCTGATATTTCATGGGTGCAGACTGACCTTCCGGGAAAAGATCTCCCAAAAAAGCCGCACTGCCATCAGGCCCACGGTCATGCATCCACCAAATTTGTCCGCTCTGGGCTTTCTCGCCCTCAGGAAAAATTACTTTGATCTTTACCCTATCCTCGTTAACCCGGCTCACCACTCGTGGCGGAGGCAGTAAGCCTTCTCCCCCAAAAAAATGGCGCAGCAAGAAAGCCGCCTTATTCTGCTCACCTCGTTCAGCAGCTGGATGCGGACCCTCAATCCCATGGCCGGAATTAGCACGCAGATAGATCGGCACCTCGGGGTAATGTTTGCCCCCCCAATTAAGATCGAACGCCACAAAATCATGGGTACCAGGGTGAAACAATACCTCTGCCCCGCGCTTTTTTAATTCAGCCAATTTCGGCCCCACAAAGACTTCCGGAGACATCGCTTTTGCTAATCGCTGCAGATCACTCCATTTGTGTCCTACCTCAAGTGCGTCCCGATTATAAACCGGGCCAAAGGTTCCCCCGAGAAAGACATGATTGAAGATTCGGCGTTCATCAACCCGCTTACCCTGATTACGCAGCCGCGCCGCATATCGCTCGTTTGCTTTCCTCAAATCAGCCCAAGCTTTTTCATCACAAAGTCGAAGCGGTGAGGGCCAGATGGGTGAGACTGACGCGTGTAATGCCGTTAGCCGGTCATCCTGCAATAAGGCCACTGAAGGTGAGGCACCGTTCTTGGAACCACCCGACATAGCGACCTTGCCTTTCTCGAAATGATCCTTCTCGGCATAAGCGGCAGTAGTTGCACGCATCAAAGCCGCGGGCCAGCCCCAGTACTGGATGGAATATTTCGGGTTTAAGGTCTCAATGAACCGCTGCTCAGCCATACGTCCAAGTTCTGGCTGACCTGATGCCGGCAAGACCTGCACCACGGTGAATACCAACCCTACTCCTCCTCGCAATAGCTCTGCATCCAATCCGCGCGGCGGAAAATCATTTTGCATATTGCGTAGCTGGTGGCCGCCGGTAAGGTGAAAGCCCTTGGCCTTACGGTTATGTGGTACAATCAACCGTACAGGTAATCGGTATTCCTTCCCGGGAACCAGTTCGCCCACACGAATGGTAATAAGCTTCTGTCGGGTCATTACTTCCCCGCGAACAGGATACCAATCCTTCAACACCTTTACGTCGAGCGTAGAGGCATCACGAATAGCGGCCATGTCAAATAACTCGGCAGCCGGCGCAGTGACTACGCCAAACCCCATTGCTATTAACAACCAAGCTTTCATGAACTTCATTTTGTGATCAATTTAAGTGCGCTCTCAGCAAATCGTTTACCCAGTGTTTTGTATCCCTCAGCCGAGTAATGGAGGTCATCCTTAATTTCTTTACCACGTCGATTCTTGCCATCATTAAGATCGTCGGTATCCACCCAAACAAAGCGTGGGCTGGAGTCGGCAACTTTTACCTGAGCTTCGCGAACCTTGGTCCAGTGTGGGTACCGTTTGTTTCCTAAATCAAAATCACTGAGCCGGCCAATGACAAAACCAATGTCGGTTCGTTTAAGATCAGTACTCAGCTGGGCGTGCAACCCTAGCAGGCTGGCTTCATATACCGGACCCCACAACATCTTGGCATCCCGCTCGCCCTGCATCCAAATAAAGGTCACAGTCTTTAACTTTTCACTTTTAATTTCCGAATTCACTTTGCCCATTAAGCGGTCGTACAAATCCCCGGTCGTTTTAGGTTTTTCTCCCGCTGGCGATTTCCAGTCCTTAAACCATCGCTGAATCGGTTGCCCACCGAGTGCGTCCTGCACCACAATCACATTACCCTTACCCAGCGCCTTCTCTACCGCCGGCGTAAACGCTTCCTGCGGCCGGTGGCCCTGCATGTTCGATTGGCCGGACAGGATAAAGAGATGCTTAGCGTTATCGGCATAAAGCGAATTGGAAATAACGATAACCAGCAAGAAGGTTACTTGAAAAAGGTGTTTCATGCGCGACCGCATCCTGAAGATCGTCTTCGATGAAAACAATCCTAATCGGATGGGGCCAAAACTACGGATTTGCCTTTGGACCGCGGGTCGTGAACCGCCTTAAATTTGCCCTCAAACCATCCCACAGCCTGAGTCGCTCCCATGGAGTTGTACAACTTTAGCTGATGCCCCCGCTGCCGGAGTTGATTCAACACGCTTTGGCCGGCTTTAAGCTCAATACGTAGGGTGTCAGGCTTCCATTGATGATGAAACCGCGGTTGAGCCAGTGCCTCTTTGAGAGACAAACCATAATCAAGCGTGTGCACTATTGCCAACAAAGTCTGGGTAATGATCGTCGGCCCACCTGCAGCACCCAAAGCCAGTACCGGCTGGTTTCCTTTAAGTACCAGAGTCGGGCTCATGCTGGATAAAGGTCGCTTCCCGGGTTCCACACTATTAGCTTCAGCTCCCAACAACCCGAAGGCATTTGGAGCGCCCGGGGCTGCGGCAAAATCATCCATCTCATTATTCATCAGAACGCCTGTACCGGGGATCACCACCTTCGATCCAAAATGAGTGTTGATCGTAGCGGTGATTGCAACCCAATTGCCGGCGCTATCAGCACAGGAAAAATGTGTGGTGTGCTTATCAAAAATATCCTCAGTAACCTTCGGCGGTATGCCATGGGATTTAACTTCAATTATCTGACTGGGATGAATGCGGGCGGCTAATTTCCGAGCATACCCTTTATCCATCAGACCACGTGGTACTTTGGCGAAATCCGGATCTCCCAGCCAATGGGCGCGATCGGCAAAAGCCAGCTTCATAGATTCGGAAATAAGGTGGAAAAAATCAGCCGATCGCGGATTAATCTTCTTAAGATTACGAGGCTCAAGCATGTTCAATATTTGAATTACATGAACCCCTCCTGAACTGGGTGGCGGCATACCGTAGACAGTGTATCCGCGATAGGTTGTCTGCACGGGTGCCGGTCTTGTGATAGTGTACTGGGCAAAATCCGCCTCGGATAAAACCCCATCATTAGCATTCATCCACGCTGCGGTTTTTTTGGCAAAAGGGCCCTTATAAAACCAGTCTGTACCGTGAGCCGCCACCTGTCGGTACGTGTTGGCAAGATCGGTTTGTTTCAAAACAGCTCCGGCCTGATACGGATTACCCTTGGCATCCAAAAATATCCGCGCTGAAGCCGGAAATTTTTTTAGATCGAACGATCTACCTTTCAATGTGGAAGCGTAAGCCGCTGGAATCTTAAAACCCTGCTCAGCAATTGCCGCGGCTTTGAGTAAATGCTTGCGAAACGGGATGCGTCCATGTGTCTCACTTAATTGCGCATACGCCATTAAAGCACCAGGAACCGCCACCGCTAGCGCTCCTACCCGGCTTAAATTCGGATCCGCCTCACCATTACGGAGATACAAATCTCGGTGTGCCCGATCTGGTGCCTTTTCTCGACCATTGATTGTGAAAACAGTCCCATCGGCTAACCGGCAGACCACAAAGCAGCCTCCACCAATGCCGGAATTATAACCGTTCACTACCCCCAATGTTAAGCCCGCTGCCACAGCAGCGTCGATAGCATTACCGCCATCCTTAAGTGCCTGCACTGCTGCATCGGTGGCGATAGGGTCGACCGTAGCAATCGCACCACCCAATGCGCCCTCAGCTTTCAGTATGCCAAGACACAGCAAAATGCCGCATAACCACCCGGCCAACCTTCTTTTAATCATCGCCAATTCAACTCGCTGTGGAGCTGGTTAAAATTTTCGTGACCGGTGGCGGTCACCGCCACCATGTCCTCCACGCGCACACCACCGTGGATGGCCGAGTAGAGGCCGGGCTCCACGGTGAAAACTTCGCGCTCCAGAATCTCGCCGCCACCAGTGGCCAGTAGAATTGGTTCATGCACATCCAGCCCGATTCCGTGCCCCGTGCCGTGGCGCATTCCAATCCATTCCTCATCCTTCTCCGAGGTCGGCGCGCCCATGGAGTAGCCACCCTCGCGGATCACCGCCGCCACCGCTTCGTGCACGACCTGTCCGGTGGTGCCCGGCTGCAGCGCCGCACAGCCGGCGGCATTGGCACGAACCACGCAGGCGTGCATGTCGCGTACTACATCCGATACATCTCCGTTCACCACCGTGCGTGTGCAGTCGCCGCAGTAGTGCGTGTGATTATGCGTCGGAAAAATATCAACGATCACCGGTAAATCCTTACGCAACGGCCCCGTGCCGAAGTGATGACAATCGGCCACATGCGGCACGGTCACCACGATCGAGTCATGCAACGTAGTGCAATCATGATCCAAAACAAAACGACTGATCAACTGCCGCACGCGCTCGGACGTCAGCGCCGCGCCTTCATGTTGCAGCACGCCTTCCGCATCAGCCGAGGCGCGGGCGATTAAGGAACACGCCATTTCCATGGTGGCTTCGGTGATCTTTTGAACCGCCCGCAAATGCTCGAGTTCTTCGTCATTCTTCACGCGACGTTGCAACACGCCATAGTCCCCATCGTAATTCAGCGTAATGCCCGCCTGTTGCAGCTGATGCGCAAAGAGAAACGGTAGGGTCCGCTCCACTCGCACTGTCGTCACCCCCGCCTGCCGCAGGCATTCCGCGCCGGCCTGCGCCAGCGCCGTGTCGCGGTCGCCGTCCAGCCCGCCTGCGGGCATGTAATCCGCAGCGCACCCGATACGATCGGCTTGCGCCAGCCGTTTGGCGCGATCCATTTCAATATCGCGCACCAACAAGACCGTCTCGCCTCCCGGCAACTCGGCAAAGAACGCCGAGTCACCAACGGAAAATTGAATTCGATGAAACAACGTCATGTTCACCGCCGGCACTCCGGCCAAAACTGTCGCTGATTCGCTCAACGGGCACCTTTCATCAACTCATGCGATTGCCGCGCTACGATGGATACATCCAACTCGGCACTGATCTTCGGATATTTTCGTGAGGCCAAAAACCACTCTTCGGTAAAGGTTGCACGTCCACCCGGTTTTAGAATTTCCCGTGGTCCGATAGGCTCCAGCTCGCACATCGGACGCTCGGATGGATACCAAATGGACAGAGTAAGTGAGGCCATCTCGCCATAGACCCGATCCGGGAATGTTGGCCACCGTTTCACAAACAATAGATCGTTACGCGATAGGTAAGCCATCCAGCCCGCCATACTATCAAAGCCGAGTTTGGGTTTTGACGGCGGCCGATCGATTACCAGATAATTTCCCTGACGCGTGATAGCCGGATCATCGGGGGCAAAGTCGATCAACAAATGATCCTGATATAGCACGTACTCTTTAGGCATCCGGCTAACACCACTCAAAGGCACGATGCAAATCCCCTGCCCCTGAGCAAATCCACGCCCCCAGTAACAAACCTGCCGTGTCTCTCTCGATATATTGATAACCGTTTGTCGACACAATAAATGCGCCGTGTCTTTGGCCAAAACAAACTCGCGCACAATTTGGAAACCCGTGGAGGCATCCTTGCCGCTGGTCAGTCGCGCGGCACGCGCCCCGGTGATCTCACCTCGATATGCCCCACGAAACAAAGCCTCTCGCTTTGGCAAAATCCTTTCGGGGCCTATATCAAATCGGCCTGCACTTCCATCCCGTCGATCACCCGCACGTGTAGAGTCCAGCCAAAGAGCGTTCTTGCCACCTGTAGAATACTCCAACACACGTCCACCCACAGCGGGACACAAGACGACTCGAGTCTTACCGTTGGTTAATTCAATGCAGTCATTGAATCCGTGAAATGCGATCACCCGCGCACCTTCTGCCACCGACAGAAACGGCACCATCACCACCAATAACCATACCAAACTCTGCCAAAACTTCATGCGCTCACCGTACCGTTTCCGCCCGCGCGCAGCAGCAAAAAAGCCAACAATAACCGGAGTGTTGCTGGGTATTGAACAAAACAAACTCGAATAAATCCTTGTCTTCACGCCAAATCTCACGTAAACACCGCCGCTCACGAGGTTTTCGCGGAGTGCTCTACACTCCATTTATGCGAATACATCCCGATCCAGGTCAGGCCTGCTTTTCGGTATGGCCTTGGCTGAATCCTTCAGCCACTTCTGTTACTGCGTCCGGCAGTATGGAAGGAACACAGACCCGGACCGGAAAATATGATCTCAAAATCCCGCCCCCGGCGGAGGCGCCATGCTTCCGCAGAGCAACCTAATCGTCGTCATGGACGATCACGGCCGAATCCCCGTCAATCTGTGCGCCATCAGGCGCCCAGAGATCACGAATTCGATACCCCGAAAGCAGCCGACAAACCCAGTAAGCCGACAGGCCGACCTCGGGGCGTTTTTGGCACGTTAATTCCCGAATTGCAAAAGGCCATCTCGGGCGAGGGCTATTCAATACCTACTGAAATTCAGGCCGAATGCATTCCGCCTGTGATCGATGGTCGCGACGTGATCGGCAGTGCGCAAACCGGCACGGGCAAAACAGCAGCCTTCGCCTTGCCGATGTTGCAACAGCTTTCCTTTGAAACCCGCCGAGCCCGCAGCCGAGCACCACGGGCATTGATCTTGGCGCCCACCCGCGAACTAGCCGCGCAGATTGGTGATAGCCTCCAGACCTACGGCCGTTTCCTGCACCTCACCCACACGGTGATATTCGGCGGAGTGAATCAATATCGCCAGGTGAAGGCCATGCATCGCGGTGTGGACGTGCTAGTGGCCACTCCCGGCCGCCTACTGGACCTGATGAACCAGGGCCACATTCAGCTGGAGCACGTAGAGATGTTCGTGCTCGATGAAGTTGATCGCATGCTCGACATGGGATTCATCCCCGACATCGAACGCATCCGCGCCGAGCTACCGACCGAACGCCAGACGCTCTTTTTCTCCGCCACCATGAACGCCAAGATGGAGACCTTGGCACGCTCCATGGTGCGCAACCCCGTCCGCATTGCCATTGAGCCCGAGGCCCCGGCCGTGGAACGCATCGAGCAAGCTGTGCTGTTTGTACATCAGAAACAAAAGGACAAACTGCTGCTCGAATTGTTAGACACCGTGGAAGGCGGTAAAATGATTCTATTTACCCAGATGAAACATCAGGCCAATCGAGTGGCCGAAAAGCTGACGCAGGCCGGCGTCCGCAGCGAAGCCATTCACGGCAATAAATCGCAGGCCGCCCGCACAAGGGCACTGGAGGGATTCAAGCAAGGCCGCTTCCGGGTGCTGGTCGCCACCGATGTCGCCGCGCGCGGACTGGATGTCGACGACATCACGCAAGTGATCAATTACGATCTGCCCATGGAACCGGAAACTTACGTGCACCGCATTGGCCGCACCGGCCGCGCGGGGATGGAAGGTCAGTCCTATTCCTTCTGCAGCGCCGAGGAACGTTCGCTCCTAAGACAGATCGAACGACTGCTTGGCAAGGCCGTTCCGGCGGTTCTGGATCACCCGTACCACTCCGAGGAAGCCTTTCATTCCAAACAGCCGGCCCCGAAGAATTTTGGCCGGCAAAATCGCGGCGGTCGGCGTCCTGGCAAATTCAAAGGCAATCACCGCAGCAACCATCGCGGAAAACGCGGCCGGCGTTAGCGCCGATCAGCCCTTCAGAAACCGTTCGAAGAATTCGTAGATCACCGCATTGCTCTCCGCATTGGGCGCGTGCTTGGGGCGGTTGGTCATGGCCACGCGATTCTGAACGCCGAGGAGATCGTTGACCGCGATGGTGTGGTTGAGCGCCTCCCAACGCTGCGGAGGATCTTCCGAGCCGCCACTAACCAAAAACGGCCGCGGTGCCATGAGGGCATGCAACTCATGCAGATCACGGTGGGCGGTGAGCAGCTGGGGATATAACCCGCGGGCGGGATTGTCCGCCGTGGGCACACCGCGCTTGCGCCAGGGCTTGGGGTGATAGCCGAGATACCACGGCTCCCAGTAATTCACGCTTGGCCGCGTATCAAACACAATGCCCGGGTCCGACCACGCCGCGCAGGCAAATTTCTCGAACAGGCACGAGGCAAACATCGCCCACTTGCCACCATAGGAATGGCCGACAATCCCAATGCGGTCAGCATCTACCTCCGGGCGCTCTGCCAAAACATGCCATGCATTGGCCGCTGCACAGCCGAGCATTGAGAGCGGTTGCACTGTGGCGTTTTCGATAGAGGGATAATATGTGGCATACGTGCGGTTATTGGTCGTCTCTGTGCTACCGATGGACAGCGTCACAAATCCGCGACGCGCCAATTGCATTGCGTAGTCACGAAACGGGTTATCCTTTAATCCCACCGCGGATTCCGGCTCGTAATACACCGTCACCACTGCCGGCCGTTTGCCTTTGCCATTAGGAATGAGCAGGTAACCCGTTGTGCTTTCCACTGGTGTCCACTTAAACCGCACCTTCAACTGCCGAAAATTCTCCCGCCGGATCTCCGATAGGACCATAACCTTCGGCTCCATGATCAAATGGGGCCATTGCCCCATCAAATGCATCCAAATTTTGCGAATTTCTATTCGACGCCGGCTCCAATCCTTTGGTGTCTCTACCTTTGACTCATCATTGAAAATCAGCGGTGATCGATAGTTACCAAGTTTGCCTTTCCATTCGTTAGGCGGAATAAAAAACTCACTGAGCCTGTCAGTTGAATTCGACTTCGCTCTAAAATCAGATAACCCGGACAAAAGCATGGTGCCTAGAAAGGCTCGCCGGTTAATTTGAAATTCCATTTCCAATTCTAACAATTCGGATTAAATCCACAAGCAGCGGATCAATAATACCTATTAAAGAGGCTCGCTCAGAACTGAATCAAACGGTAGCTTGACTCAAGACAACAACAGTCAATGCATCAGAAGACCACACGAGAGTAAGATAGGATACCGATTGTTTCGTGGGAAATAACACACAACATTCCCGCTCTTATGCAAGCCTCTCAACACAATGAATAATTAATTGAGCCTACTGGCGATAACGCAGAAATTGTCCCGAAAATCACGACAATCATTAGAGAATACTGAAAAGAAACATGTCTGATAGTCATATTGCATCACTCTTCGAGGAGTGGAACACCGCACTTCAAACCGGAGAACCCAAGAACGTAACGGCACTTTATGAGAGTAACGCCATTTTACTGCCCACTATTTCCAATCAAGTTCGCCACAACCATGAGGAAATTGAGGACTACTTCATCCATTTTCTAGCGAAGGGTCCGAAGGGTGTCATCAATGAATCGAATATCCGCACCTTCGGCAATATCGCGATTAACTCCGGCATTTACACTTTTACATTCAGTGATGGCAACTCCGTGCAGGCTCGATTCACCTACGTTTATCGGTGGAATGGTCAGCGGTGGCTGATTGTGGAACACCATTCTTCTGCGTTGCCAGAAGGCTGATCCCTAAGCCTTCATCAATCTTGAGAACGATGATAAAAAACCCGCAGAACCTAATCATCATCGATCAGCTTCTAATGAACGTTCTTTTTGGTAGTGCTCAATGCCTTTACATAGGAAGTTGCAATAATCTCCGCAACAAAAGACACAAATCGTATCTTGCCAACGCCTCTTGATCCGAATCCTACCAGCATTGTTGATCATTCTCGGCTGCAATGAGCCGCTGACTTCTGAACGCACCGCCTTGGTTGCTGTAGCCAGCAACTTTGCTACAACTGCAAATAAGTTGGTTAACGTATTTGAAAACGAAACCAACTATCGAATCAAACTCGCCATCGGTTCTACTGGAAAACATTTTGCCCAAATCCAGAACGGTGCTCCATATGATGTCTTCCTCGCTGCAGATAAAGAACGTCCCAAAATACTCGAGCAAACCGATCGGGCTCAAACAAACTCTCGGTTTACCTATGCCCATGGCCGTCTGACGCTGTGGAGCCCCCAATCAGATCTGGTGGATTCTAATGGTAACATTCTTTCCAGTGATATGTTCAAACACTTGGCTATCGCCAATCCACGCCTTGCACCATACGGCCGTGCCGCCGAAGAGCTGCTGGTTCAGCGTGGTCAATGGGATACCATACAGCCCCGGCTCGTTCAGGGTGAGAACATCGCTCAAACACTCCTCTTCGTGGATAGTGGCAATGCCGAATTGGGACTGGTCGCGACAGCGCATGTCAAAGATCGCGATGGATCCCATTGGCTCGTACCTGAGGAGATGCACAACCCAATCGAACAACAGGCCGTACTCTTGACCTCCCAACCGGCTGCCCATGCGTTTCTGGAATTTCTTAAGACAAAACGCGCCCAGAAGATCATCCTTACTGACGGTTATTCCGTGCCATGAATCTGCAACCTGAGGATTGGAACGCACTTTGGATAACGCTGAAACTGGCAGCGACCTCCACAATAATCCTAATTATTCTCGGCACACCCTTGGCTTGGTGGTTATCTCAAACTCGCTTTCGAGGTAAGTTCCTAATAGAAGCGATTGTCGCCCTACCTCTGGTGTTGCCGCCCACGGTATTAGGATTTTACTTGCTAGTAGCACTGGGACCTAATGGTCCGGTTGGTGGCTTTTTCAAAGCCATTGGCGGCCAACCCCCTGTGTTTTCGTTTGAGGGTTTAATCATTGGTTCAGTGATCTATTCAATGCCATTCGTCGTGCAACCCTTGCAGGACGCCTTCAAATCCATTGGCACTCGGCCGTTAGAGGTTGCCGCCACATTGCGAGCCACACCGTGGGATCGTTTTTGGTTCGTAGCAGTGCCGTTAGCCCGATCAGGTTTTGTCACCGCCGCTGTTCTTGGTTTTGCACATACGCTGGGTGAATTCGGCGTGGTATTAATGATTGGCGGTAATATTCCAGGTGAAACACAGGTCGTGTCCATAGCTATTTACGATCACGTAGAATCGCTCGCTTACACACAGGCGCACTGGGTGGCGGGTACGTTATTGGTTATTTCATTTTTGCTGCTGGTCGGTGTGTATGCCGGCAACCGGAAATTCCGCGTCTGGAAGCCATGAGTATCGATGCCCATATTCAGATTGATCGCGGCACGTTTCAGTTGAACGCCAGACTGGAACTGCCGGCACGCGGAGTGTCGGCGGTGTTCGGCCCTTCCGGCAGCGGTAAGACAACTCTGCTACGTGCCCTAGCCGGGCTAGAGCCCTGCCCCGATAGTCGAATAATCGTCAATGGAACACCTTGGCAGACCCCTACTAAATACCTCGCCACACATGAAAGGCCAGTTGGCTTGGTCTTCCAGGAACCGAGTCTGTTTGAGCACCTGACGGTACAGGCGAATCTAGATTTTGGTCGCCAACGTGTCTCTAAATCAGCGCAAACCATTCCCCTGGATCACTCGATTGAACTATTGGAGATCAGCCCCTTATTGAAACGGTATCCACATCAGCTATCCGTCGGCGAACAACAACGAGTTGCAATCGCGCGTGCACTGGCAGTGTGCCCAGAATGGCTGCTACTTGATGAACCTCTGGCTGCTATGGATGCCGCCCGCAAGCGGGAGATACTTCCTTACCTCGAAACCCTATGCCGCGAAACCGATCTACCAATCCTCTACGTGAGCCACTCCCGTGAGGAAGTCGCCCGGTTGGCAGACCACCTCGTAGTGCTGGATGAGGGTAAAGTTATCGCCAACGGCCCAGCGATCGAAATTCTTTCCAACCTCGCTCTACCTTTGGCCCGCGAGCCAAACAGCGCCGCAATTATCGAAACCACCGTGGCCGGCCAAGACCACACCTTTGGCCTAACACTGCTGGATTTTGCCGGCGGCCAATTTCAAGTGACGCACCATGATCTACCCGTCGACACGCCGGTTCGCCTCCAAGTGCAGGCCAACGACGTGAGCCTCACGCTTGAACGCCCAATACATACGAGCATCCTGAATGTGTTTAAAGCGGAGGTCGCCGAGATGGCCGAAGCCGGCCCAGCACATGTGCTCGTGAAATTAACCGTGGGTAGCAACAGCGATTCCGACTCCACTCTGCTGGCCCGCATCACCCGCAAGTCCGCCGAACAACTCGCACTCAAGCCGGGTCTCGCCGTTCACGCCCAGATCAAGAGCGCCGCACTGATCAACTAACCTTCACTGGCGCGAACGAACTCCGCACATCGCCGCGCATACGCCCGGGCGTCCTCGGCCGTCTCAATGCCTTCAGCCTGATGTATGGTAAAATGCCCGGCCCAACCTATGTCACGCAAGCCGGCAAACACAGTTGCCGTATCCACGCCGCCCGTTTCCCAAATAGGCAGATGATGAAAATGAACGTCACCGCGACAATAGGTCGGCAACGAGGCCGGCCCATTGGGATCCAGCCGATGATTCTGGATATAGACATTCATGAGATGCGGCGCGAGCCGGCGCAGGGTCGTCACATCATACGGCTCGCCGCACAGCATCAGATTAGCCGGCTCGTAGATGAGACCGAAGTTGGGTTGCCCGATGGTTTCGAGATTGGCAAGTATTTGATCGACCGTTTCAAACACCGACGTGGTATGGCATTGGTGCGCCAACCGAATTCCGCGATCCGCCGCCTGCTTTGCCGCCTCACGCACATGCGGCAAATCGTCGTCCGACTTCAAACAAACGCGAATGAGATCGCATCCCAGTTCTTCGGCAACATCCAAACTCGGCCCGATCTTGCGCAGGCTGTTCGGTCCATCGGCATTGTTCAACGGCACATTGGAATCGGCCGTCACCATCGCCACGTGCAACCCGCGGGATTCCACCACCTCGCGCATGCGTCGCAATTCCTCATTAGGTGTTTGCACCCCACCCGCACTGGCACGCATGCAAACTGCCTGATAACCCGTATCCGCCGCAATACCGACCAACTCCTCAAACACCACCTGCAGGCGCGTCTTGCACGCCGCCTCTACAATGCGAACAGACAGGGAGAGTTGCATGGGCGAAGTGAACACCGAACCTCATAGAGGGGCAAGTTCCACCTACCTTAATTCAAACCCCCTTTCACTGTCCTATCAATTGGCTTGGCTACGACATCTGGCGTTGCGTTACCGCTACATGGGTCTGACCCCCGGAGCTTTAAAATACTTTAACACAGGAACTTCTCGCCGAGTGAATGACGAACCGTATCACGGATTTGAATTCGGCGTGAATGACATTAGTTTGGGCGGGTTCGTGGTGATGATGTCGATAACGTCATCGGCCAGTCCCAGAGAGTAATGATGAACAGTATCATCCACTAGATCGGGCATGAGCGACTGCTCTAGGACATGCTGGAGATACGCCGAATTGTCATGGTGAGCGAGCACACCGCCCTGTGTCGCGCCATACTCCGCAGCGGCAAAGGATTCATCAGTCACCTGATACGCCAGCACGCCACCAAATTCGATACGCACGTGGCGGCTTTGGGGAGTCACCTCAATGGCCGAGGCGCCTGAAACACTACCGGCACCTTCAATGGTCACATCCTGCGGCTCGTCGGCCACAATACCCTCGGTCACCTCAATGGTAAGCAATGCCCCCTCGTATTCCAGCCGTTCAAGGAACCACCATTCCGCCCCGGCCAACAGTGTGTCCATAGCTCAGGGTTTGCCATCCCAATTGGTCCACCAGTTTTGGAAGAGCTTTAACTGGTCCTCGGCGTAGCGGCGTTGGCTTTCGCTGAGGCGGTCGGTAGGATTAAAATGATGCTCGTAGTCGGTGTCGCCCAGTAACACGAGGAGGTATTTGTAGTAAAGCACGAGGTCCGGACCTTCGTCGAAGACGGATAGGACATGCAGTGCCTGCTCGAGTTCCTTGGCATGGTGGCGGGCGGTGGCGCAACCTTCGGCGGCCTGCCCGCAAAGCTCGAGGTAATGTAGCACTTCGGCGGGGAGACAGTTACCGATGCCGGTAATGGCACCGCGCGCGCCGCAGTTGACGAAACCGTGGAAGACCTGCGTATCCACGCCGGCCATCAGCACAAGGGTGTCGTCCCTGCTGGTAATGTGCTCAGCAGCATAGCTGAGAGCATCAGCCCCGCCGAATTCCTTAAAGCCAACGAGATTGGAAAATTCATTGCGCAGATCGAAAAACAAATCTGCTTTTGTTTCAAAGCCGTAGTAGGGGCTGTTGTAAATCACCGCGGGCAGTTCCGGAGCGGCGGCGAGGATAGCGGCGAAATGATCGCGTTGCGCAGCCGACGAAGTACCGCGGGAAAGGAGTCGCGGGATCACCATCAGGCCTTTAGCACCTACCTGCTGCGCATGCGCTGCATGGGATACAGCGGTGTGGGTATTGACCGCACCTGTGCCAACGATAACTGCCACGCCGGCTTTGGTCAGGGCGTCCACACCGGATTGGCGTTGGTCATCGGTGAGCAGCGGCCAATCGCCCATGGAACCACAGTAGACTACGGCGTTCATGCCGGCGGCAATGAGGTCTTGGCCTTTTTTCACCAAGCCCGTCGTGTTTGGCGTATGATCGGCGTTGGCGGGCGTCATTAAGGCGGGGATGCCGCCACAAAAAATCGAACTGTCCATGGTATCGGTGAGAGAGGTTGTAGTGGGCACGGTTGACTTTGTCGATAGCGATTGACGAATGAGCGGCTCGAGGTAAGAGTTCGCGTATGTCCAAACACATTCTGACTACCGCCCTATTGTTTGCCTTTACTCTGACTAGTTTTGCGAAAGACAAGTACACCCCGATTTTTGACGGCAAAACGCTCAATGGCTGGACGCAGCGCAATGGCACTGCGACATACCGCGTGGAGAATAACGCTATTGTCGGCAAGACTAAGGAAGGCAGTCCGAATTCGTTCCTCTGCACAGACAAGCTCTACAGCAATTTTGACCTAAAGTTCGAGGTGAAGGTGGATAACGGGCTAAACAGCGGCGTGCAAATCCGTTCGCAGACCAAGGACGGTCCCAAGGGTCGGGTGAATGGGCCGCAGGTGGAGATTGAGATGAGCGGCACGAATGGCGCTGAATCCGGTTATATTTACGGCGAGGCCGCCGGCGGCTGGATGACGCCTAAGGACAAGCGTAAACCACACAAGCATTTCAAGGATGGTGAATGGAATACCTACCGCGTGGTGGCCAAGGACGCGCACATTCAGGTATGGATTAACGGCGTGCAGATTTCCGACCTCGTGGATAAGGAAAAATTGAAGAGCCATCCAAAGGGATTCATCGGCCTACAGGTGCACGGCATCCGCAAAGGCAGCGGCCCCTTTGAGGTGAGCTGGCGCAACCTTGGCATCATTGAGCTGAAGTAACCTTTAATAATATTGAACATGAAAAAGTTTTTTCTCATCGCATTTCTCAGCCTCGCCACTTTGGTGCAGGCGGATGATAAGGGCTGGGTAACACTCTACAACGGCAAGGATCTCACCGGCTGGAAAACCACCGGCAACTGGCTTCCACAAAAGGACGGTTCCCTACTTATCAAGCCTCGCCCCGGTGAGAAGGGTTGGCAACGCTACTCCGCCTACCTTACCTCCGAGAAAAAGTACAAGGACTTCATTTTGGAAGTGGAATACAAGTATCCACCCAAGGGTAACAGCGGCGTCTACTTTCGGATTGCCGACCCGCAGGATCCCGTCAAGACGGGCATTGAATGCCAGGTGCTAGACTCCTATGGCAAGGCCAACGACAAGATGACCGCCCATGACCACGGTGGAATAATCCGCACTGTCGGGCCCACCAAGAATATGTCCAAAAAGCCTGGTGAGTGGAACAAGATGATTGTCACCTGTAAGGGCTATCACCTCAAGGTGGACCTCAACGGTGAGAAGATCGTGGACATACAACTAGACGAGACTCCTGTTAAGGACCGGCCTCTTGAAGGCTACATTTCCCTGCAAGACCACGGTGAACCCAACAACCTTCACTTCCGGAACATCAAGATCAAGGAACTCAAATAAGCGCTACTGAAGCTCCTCCAGCTTACCTGCAGCGGTCTCCCATTCAGGGGTGAGACAGTCTAAGGTGGTTTGAGCTGAGATCAGTTCGCGATTGATGGTCATGGCTCGTGCGGGATTTTCATAGGTCTCAGGTTTCTCCAATTCCGCGGTTAGCTCTGTGATTTTCTGCTCAGCTTTCTGAATTTCCCCCTCGAGACGTTTCACTTCCTTTTCCACTCCACGCCGTTCGCGACTCCGAGCCTGGCGGGCTTCGGCCTCGGCGCGTTTCTGAGCGCGCCGATCCACCTTCACCTTGGCAGGCGCGGCCTTAACCGGGGCACCATTACTGCCCAGCGTAAGTCCGGCCCGGGCGGTTTCGGCCCGGGTCTTTTGCAGATAATAATCGTAGCCACCTGGAAAGTTACGAAGTTTTCCGGCGTTAACATGGATGGTGTGCGCAGAAATGGCGCGGATAAAATGGACATCGTGGCTGATGAACACCAGCGTGCCTTCGTACAGTTCCAGCGCGGCAATAAGCGCATCGATGCTGGCCATGTCGAGGTGCGTGGTGGGCTCGTCCATCAGTAGCAAATTTGGTGGATCGAGCAGGAGCTTCACCAACGCGAGCCGGCTCTTTTCCCCGCCGCTCAATACACTAACGCGCTTGAACACATCGTCCCCCCTAAAGAGAAATGTGCCGAGTATAGTACGCGCGCGCTCTTCAGTCAGCGCCTGCGGACAATCCGTAGCCTCCTCCAAAACCGTGGCCGCAGGGTTTAGTACGTCCACGCGGTTTTGGGAAAAATAACCGGCCTTCACGTTGTGCCCGAGATCGCGCGTGCCAGCTTGGGGCTCGAGTACGCCGGCCATCAGTTTGAGTAATGTGGATTTACCCGCCCCGTTGGGGCCCACGAGCACGGTGCGTTGACCGCGCTCCACCTCGCATTCCATGCCGGTGTACACAGTATTGTTGCCGTAGGCAAAATCCATACCCTTAAGCGTGAGCACGCGCTGGCCGCTGCGTTCGGGTTGAGGAAAATGAAACCCTTTCATCCGGCGATCCTCGCCCTGCGGTGCATTCACCAGATCCGCTTTCAAACGATCAATCTGCTTTTGCTTACTTTTGGCCTGTGTGGCCTTGGTGTTCTTCGCTCCAAAGCGGTCCACAAAGGTTTGCAGATGCTCGATCTGCCGCTGCTGATTTTTGTGCATGGCCAACTGCTGGTTCTCATGTGCATCGCGTTGTTGCAAAAATGAATCGTAATTACCCGTCCAGCGAAACAACTGCTCGCGGCGCAACTCGAGGATGCCGTGCACCAATTGATTGAGAAACTCGCGGTCGTGCGAAATCATCAGGATCGCCCCCGGATAATTCTTCAGATACCCCTGCACCCAGATCAACGCCTCCAGATCCAAGTGATTGGTCGGCTCATCGAGCATCAACAAACCCGGCTCCTGCACCAGCAACCGCGCGAGATGCGCGCGCATGACCCATCCCCCGCTCATCTCGGTCGCCGGCCGGTCAAAATCGCTAGTCCGAAAACTCAAGCCCCCCAGAATGCGCTTGGCCTTGGCCTCCAGTTGCCCGCCACCGGCGTCGTTGTACAGCTCGTACGTCTCCGCCTCCACATGTTCGCCGTTAAGGATTTGTTTGCGAGCCTCAAGGAAACCCGGCCGCACGGATAACGCTAACTCCAGCACCGTCTCGTCATTCACCGGCAAACTTTCCTGCGGCAGAAAGCCGAGATCCAAATCGCGCTGCAGATCCACCGAGCCTGCATCCGTGGATTCCTCGCCAAGGATGATATTGAAGAGCGTTGTCTTGCCCGCGCCATTAGGCCCCACTAAACCCAAGCGATCACCACGATTAATTTGTAGCGAAACATCACCAAATAGAATGCGCCCACCGTGCGCTTTCTCCACACCGCTCAAAGTGATCATCCGTGCTGTGCGACGAACGCATCAAGATTACCGGTGCTATCGGCGAAAGAATTGGACTTTACGCCCATTCCTTTTTGAATGGTGACAAATAAATTAGCAAGAGGCACATCATTGCCAAACCTAAGATATTGCCCATGCTGATAACCCATATTTTTACCGCCGGCCAGAATCAATGGGTAATTGGTATTATTATGGGTTTTACTATTACTGCTTCCGTAAAAAATACAGGTATTATCGAGAACTGATCCATTGCCCTCATTCATCTCGCTCAAGCGCTTGATGAGATAAGCAAGGCATTCGGTCTGGTAGAGGTCCCATTTCCCTCTATTTTCCGCTCCTCTACCTTTCCCGGCACCATGAGCCAAACCATGAGCATCCTTAGCGAACCCAAGCAAAGAAGGGAATTTGTTAGCGATAGAAATGGCTCCGTGCATACTCGCTAACTGGTAGGTAACAAACCGAGTCGAATCCGTCTGGAAAGACAACGCGATCAGGTCAAGCATGGCGTAGATTAATTTACCCGGAGTTTCGTTATCAGCATCAAGGGTAAGCCCCTCTGCATTAACTTTAGGTTTAGGCATATCAAGCCAACGGGCGGAGCGCTCCACGTCCTGCTCAATCTCACGCACCGAGGTGAGGTACTGATCGAGCTTATCCTGATCGTTCTTACCTAGTTTACGGTGCAAACTTTTAGCCTCATCTAGCAGCAAATCCAAATGACTTCCGGTGCGAGTCAGGCCTTTTCTCTGGGCTTCAATAGAGTCTCCCTTTAAACCAAACAAACGTTCAAAGACAACCGCCGGTCGATTGAATGAGGGAATAGGCTGTCCGTTATTGCTAAAAGAAAGGGTATTGGCACGCGTAGGCATCCCAACACCTCCGTCGGAGGAAAGAGTCAAGCTGCTGAAACGAGTGCTCGCACCAAGCCTGTGCGTTTGGGCCATATATTGGTCTAGGGAAATTGAATTTTTGAGCCCAGTCGCCCTTAAACTCATCTCCTCGCCAGTAAGAAAAGTATCTCCACTATCGTGACCTCCAATGCGCCGAACTTTAGGGTGTGAGAGCCCTCCCATAACCGTGACCTGATTACGATAAGGCTCTAGAGGCTCTAAGGATTTATTGAAGGTGAAGTCCCTTCCCTCTCCTTTGGGAAACCAGTTCCAATGACCAAATTCACTATTCTGATTGGGAAGGCTTACCCCGTAAGGAAAATATATTGAACAAAACCTCTTGGGGGGCAATTTATCTTGTGCACCCATCAGCGATTCCATCCAAGGCAAAGCAAGCGAAATGCCCGCTGCTTTGAGCATGGTTCTGCGATTCATTTCGAATTCTTTTTGATTCATGTCAGCTCCCTCCAAATGCTTCTACAGGATAATCATTTGTCAATATTACCGCGATAAAAAAGACCTGCTCATAACAATTTTCCCCATTAAACCAGGCAGACGGTATTCATCTTCTGCAAATTCTGCAGTCAGTTCTTCAATCAAGGGCTCATCGACTAGTTTCAATGAGCGGCCCAAGGCATAGGTTAATAATTTTGTTACCAATGCTTTGGAAAATTGGTCACGCCTCTCGTTGAGTAGATATTTTTGAAGATCCGAAAGTCCTGAAACCTGATAATTTCCAGGTAGAATGGTGTCTGCTGAAACAGTTTTCCCTCCGCGACGGGACTTCTCCCTCAACAATCCAATCGCACCAAATTCCTCAAGTGCAATTCCCCATGGATCAATGCCACGGTGGCAATCTGCACATGCTTCTTTTTTACGATGAACAGCGAGTTGTTCTCGAACGGAAAGCTTATCAAAGTTAGGCACACTTTCTTCAACCCCGGGGACATCTGGTGGAGGAGGATTGGGAGGATCATGAAGCAACCGCTCCCTAATCCAAACCGCCCGTTTAATTGGATGGGAGTCAACTCCGTCTGAACCTGCCAAATGAGTGGAGGCATGACCGAGCACGCCGCCTGGCCTACCAGAACCTCGAAGCGAAACTCGCTCAAATTTTTGAGATTTTGGTCCAGCCAATCCATAATGTTTGGCCAAAGATGCATTGAGCATGGTAAAATCTGCATCAATAAATTGGAGAGAAGAAGTATTGCTACGGAGAATTTCTTTGAAGAAAGCTTGGGTCTCACCAACCATATCCGACTTCAAACGATTATCAAAATTCTTAAAAACTGCGGGATTAATGGCAACTCTATCGACTCCCTCGAGATCTAGCCACTGACCGCAAAATTCTTTAATGAATCGATCGGACTTTGAATCGTCCAGCATCCGTTCAAACTGTTTTTGTAAAATAGGACCTTCAAGAAGCCGGCCGGAATCAGCCAGTGCGGATAGCTCCTCATCAGGCATCGAACTCCAGAGAAAATACGATAGTCTTGTGGCTAACTCATGCGCGTTTAGCTTTCTTCGCTTATCGGACTGCAAAGGTTCGCTTAAATAAAGAAAGTGAGGAGAGGCCAAGGCAGCGGACAACGTCTCTTTGAGGGCAGCTACCGGCGTATCAGTTTGCTTTCGAATGAACTCGAAGTGAGCTAACCATTTACTTATTTCTCCCTCACTTATCGGACGCCTCCAAGCTCGGCGCAGGAATCGGCTTATGATGTTTTTTATATGATTTGAATTAGTCAAATCTTCGCCTCCGTGGATGATTCTTCGGTGCAATGGCGGGGGCCAAGAAGGATAGTCATTCCGGACAAACTCCACCGATTCGATAATAATATTTGGAAAACCAGGATCCTCCGGGTAAGACTTAACCTTCTTTTTTGTGACCTTACCCTTGTTATTTTTCATCTCAATCACCTTGTCCACCGCCTTGGGCGGTGGTTCACCATCGTAAAGAGCGTTCCTCAAGGTAATAATTCCATTTAATTTATCATCAGGCACATTGGCCATTGGCTGAGGGAAGAACTCTGAGATACCGGAAATTTCATAGTGCTTTGGTGAGTTTGAGGTAATCGGAATTTCCCCTGCATCACTTATTATGTTAAGGGTTAGTCCGGAGACAAAATATCCATATTGAGCAGATAGGAGAGGCGCGGGTTGGCCTAGTTTCCGATCAGTGTAGGCCTTTACACGAATACTAAATCTACCTTTCCTAGGAAGGTTATTGAAAGAGCCATGCCAATAATTAACGCGACCCAAACGGTCTGAAGAAAAGCCAATGAAATTTTTGGCCAACGGACCTCTAATATTACCTTTTATCTGATTAATTTGAGTTACTTCCCTTTGGGCCTGACTTCCATCCACCAAGATACTATCGAATGCTCGCCTTGCAGTCTGTAGACTGGTTTCAATTTGTAGTGCGGCCATCCCCAAGGAAGCACCGTTATTCTTGAAACCCTCTGGTGATGAAGCATCAGAGGGCAAGTTTTCACTGTAATTCATTTCCAATCCCAAGAGATCGGTCATTGTATACTGGTACTCAGTGCGATTTAGTCTTCTAAGAACAGCTTGCCCACCAGCATTGCGACGAATATCAGCAGCAGCCTTGAGTCTTTGAGTAATCCAATCTGTTATTTTCCTCCTTTCAGAAGCCGTCATGGATGGCTCTTCCTCGGGAGGCATTTCTCCGAGATTAATTTTATTTAACGCATCGTGCCACCTCTCTCCAGAGGTGCCCTGCACAATATCCGGATCAAGTGTATCCAGCCTAAGATCACCCTTTTGCTTTTTATCCCCGTGACACGCAAAGCAATGCTTTTGCAAAACCGGTAACACATCCTTTTTAAAGGCCTCATCAGACCGGCTAAAAGCCGCAAAGAACACGAACGATAAAATGAAAACCCATCGATTCACTGGCCTAAGATTAAAACAGACCGAACGATTTGCCGATCTAATTCAATCTACTGTGTTAACGGCACATGCGCTTCCTTGATGATCGCCTCCATTTTGCGGACTAATTCTGGCCGTTGGGCGGCGAGGTCGTTTTTCTCAAACGGATCGGCCTTGAGATTGAAAATCTCCATCGGCTTACCCGCGGCGCGAAAGGCCTTCCAATCGCCCGCCCGCACTGCCTGCGAGGCGATCACCTGATTCGCCCCCTTGCAAAATTCGAAATACAAATAATCATGCGTCTTTTGCTTGGCCATGTTGCCGCGCAGTGTAGGTACAAATGAAATTCCGGTGTTTTGTGGCGGCACCGGTTGACCAATCAGTTCGCACACCGTCGGCAGCAAATCCTGAAAGCCGCTAAGATGCGCCGTAGTGGTGCCGGGCGCAATCATGCCCGGCCAACGCGCCAACATCGGGGCGCGGATGCCTCCCTCATGCATATCGCGTTTGTGCCCGCGCAGGTTGCCGGAGGAATTCCAAAACAACGGATCATGCCCCCCTTCCTTGTGCGCGCCGTTGTCGCTGCTGAACATCACCAGCGTGTTGTCATCCACGCCCAGTTCATCGAGCAGCTTCAACAGCACGCCGATCTCGTTATCCAAATGCTCCATCATCGCCGCAAACCCGGCGATCGGATTCACCACATCCGGACACGGCTCCCCCCCTGCACCGTATTTGCCGATCTTCTTATCAAACTGCGGAAATACCTTGCGCCATTTTTCGTGAAGCTCCTTTGGCGCATGCATCGCCGCGTGCGGGATGGCTGTGGGGATGTAGCAGAAAAACGGCTGCTTCGCCTGCACGCTGCCGCGCACAAACGCCCGTGCCTGTTCCATCATCGGCGTGTGCAGATACGTTCCCTGCTTCAGCGGTAACTCGCGACCGTTGTGCACGTACGTGGTGGGATAATAGGTGTGCGCGATGGTCTGGCTTTTCCAACCGTAAAACTCATCGAACCCGTGGTTCAACGGATTGGGCGCGCCTTTCAGGTGAGTGTTGCCCAGACCCCATTTGCCAAAGGCGCCCGTGCGGTAGCCGGCCGCCTTGAATACCTCCGGCAGCACCGTCATTTTTTCATCCAATGCCGCGCCCGCCTCGCCGCGCATATTGCCGCGCACATAACAGCGCCCCGAGTGCATGCCGGTCATCAACACCGCCCGACTCGGCGTGCACACCGTATTGCCCGAGTAGTGCGCCGTGAACTTCAGTCCCTCACTCGCCAACCGGTCAATGTGCGGCGTCTTGAATTTCTTCTGCCCATAACACGAAAGGTCTCCATATCCGAGATCATCGGTCAGAATGTAAATAACGTTCGGCTTATCCGCCGAACATACGGTCAGGGAAAAACCCAATAAAAAGAGACAGAAAAATGCTTTCATCGGTGACGGGAAAATAAACCTGCCACCGCTCAGGAACAGCAAAATCGCTCAACAGATTCAGCCCAACAGCTCCGGCAACACTCCCGTGCTATCGGCAAAGCGATCGGTCACGCCGGTCTGCTGCAGCATAGTGGCGAAGACGTTGGCGAACGGCGTGTCCTCCCCGTACTTCACGTATTGCCCGTGCTGGAAGCCAATTTCGCGGCCACCAGCCAAGACGAGCGGATAATTCTTGTTGTTGTGCGTGGTGCTGTTGCTACAGCCGTAGATAATGGTGGTGTGATCGAGCAAACTCGCCTCGCTCTCCGGCATCGCCGGTGTGTTGCGCATGCGATCCAAAAAAGTGGCAAATTGGTCGGCAAGAAACTGGTCCCATTTCCCCAACGGCTCAATGCCGTCGTCGCGATTCCAGCCGTGACACAGGCCGTGCAGGTGTTTACCCAGACCGAGCAGTTGTGGAAACTTGCCGCCGAGCGTGGTGGCGTCGCCCATGCTGGCGATCTGATAGGTGGCCACGCGGGTGGAATCCGTGAGGAAAGCCAGATGCATCAGCTCATACATGGTCGCCACGTATTCGCGCGGCACCTTAGAATCCGATTCCAGCTCAAGCCGTTCGCGGTCGGCATCGGTCAGGCCGGGCTTGGGAATGTGCATCCACTTTTGCGCCCGCTCCACGCGGCGTTCCACCTGCCGCACCGAATCGAGATATTCGTCAAACTTTTGTTGATCGTACTTGCCGAGATTCCGCCGAACACGGGCGGCATCCTCCAGCACGAGATCAAGCAGGCTGCCGCCGCTCTTAAGCCGACGCGCCTGACGCGCCGTGTCGGCATCGCCTGCGCCGAAGAGGCGGTCAAAAATCTGTTGCGGCTGGTTCAGTGCCGGGATCGGCCGGCCATGTTCGTTGTA
Source organism: uncultured Verrucomicrobiales bacterium (assembly GCA_913042895.1). Classification (GTDB taxonomy): domain Bacteria; phylum Verrucomicrobiota; class Verrucomicrobiia; order Limisphaerales; family UBA1100; genus UBA1100. The sequence continues at coordinate 27,761 of CAJWMQ010000014.1, forward strand.
GGACAACGTGCTCGAACGCGTCGGCTCACCCACGCCGCCATCGGTCGACATCACCAGCGAATCAAAACGCGTTTGGCCTGCGAACTTCGCCGCCGCCACCTGATCCATCGATTGCCGATTGCGCAGATGGTTGGCGCGGATGTTGTGTCCGGTGAGAAACGTATCGCCGCTGTCATGCCCGCCGATGCGCCGCACCTTGGGATGCGACAAACCGCCCAGCACCGAGAGATGCTCGCGGTGCGCCTCCAGCGGCTTGAGATTCTCGGTAAACTTAAAGTCGCGTCCTTCGCCCTGCGGAAACCAATTCCACTCCGGCCGCTTGGCCTTGTCGCCCATCTGGATGGACACGCCAAAGGGAAAATATACCGCCGCCAATCGACGGGGCGCCGCCACCGGTTTGGCGGCCGCCATGCAGTTCAAGGCCGGCAACGCCAGCGCCGCACCGGCGCCACGCAGAAAAGTACGGCGGTCCAGCCGCCAGGATTGGGTCGAAATATTGCTCATGACTTGGCTCATGATTTTATTTAGTTCGAAACACCTCGCTGGCCACGATGGTTCTCACCAACGCACGCATTCGGAGGTTATCTTTCTTGAACTGCTTCGTCAATGCATCGACGTGCGGTTCATCGGAAAATTCAAGCGAACGACCCAGACCATAGGTAAGCAGCTTCACCACCAGTGCCCGCGCAAACTGATCGCCGCGCGCCTCCAGCAAATACGCCTTCAGCGCCGCCATACCCTCCACCTCGCGGCCATCGGGCATCTGCGCCAAAGCGTCCAGCTCCAGCGTGGTCGTTTTGCGGCTGGGCAAACGCCGCGTAATCTTATCGCGCCACAATCCCACCGCATCGTATTCCTCCATCGCCAATCCCCAACCATCAATGCCGCGATGACAATCCGCACAGGCCGGATCCTTGCTGTGATGCTTGAGCTGTTCGCGAATAGGCAACAGCGCGATCTTCGGGTCCGCCGTCTCCAGATCGGGCACATTCGGCGGCGGCGGCGCAGGCGGATCATCCAGTAACCGCTCACGCACATACACCGCGCGCTTGATCGGATGCGAATCAATACCGGTGGAGGCGCCCATCAGAAACGCCGCCTGCGTCAGCAGTCCGCCCCGCCGCAGTTGCGGGTTCTCCGATTGGGCCGGCACCGGCACCCGCCGAAACGCCCCGCCCTGCACATCGGGAAACTGGTAATGATTCGCCAGCACATCATTGAGCATCACAAACTCGGATTGCACAAAATTGCGTGCACTCAGGTCGCGCCGCAAAATCTCCGAGAAGAATTCCACCGGCTCCTGTCGAATGGCCGCCCGCAACCGCTCCTGCTGCGCCGCGTTGCCGAAGGTCTTGTACACCGCCGCATCAATCTCCACCCGATCCATCGCATCGACATCCAGCCATTGCGCCACGAACGCCTCCACAAACTGCTGCGACTTGGGATGCCCCACCATGCGATCGACCTGCGCGGCGAGCACCTTCGGCTGGAGCAATTCACCGGAATCCGCCAGCTGCCGCAGCGTCGCGTCGGGCATGCTGCTCCAGAGGAAATACGACAGCCGCGCCGCCAGCTCATGCGCGTTCAGCGGACGCACCTTGTCATTGGCCGGTTCCATCAGATACAGGAAATCCGGCGACACCAGCGCCATCACCAGCACCTCGCGCAGGGCATCCTCGAAGGTTGGGAAATTCGGCCGCAGTTTCCGGTAGAACCCCGCGAAGCGATCCACCTCCGCATCCGTCACCGGCCGGCGCCAGGCCCGCGGCAGAAAGCTCGCCATCACCTCCCGCGCATACCCCGCCTCATCCGATTCGCGCTTGTCCGACTCAAAGAGAATCCGCCGATGCTCCGCCGGCGGCCATTGCTCAAACACCGGCCCTTCAAACTCCAGCCAATCCACGCGCAACTTTGGATACCCTTCCCCCTCCTGATTGCCCTTTTGTTTTCCGCCCTTGGCTGACCCGCTCTTGAGCTGCCCAAACCGGTCATACTCATTAGCCACCATCACCACCAGCCCCGGATACTTCCCCTGCCCGCGCACCGGCAACGGAAAATTCTCAATACGCCCCGTGAACTCCAGCTCGTGCTTGCCGGCCTTGGTCAGGTCCCGCTGCGCCAACGTCGCCATATCCACCAACGTATCCGGCCGATACCCCACCCGCACATGCAACTGCGGCACCGGCCCTTTCGCCTCGGGCAACTCCACCTGCACGCCCATCCGGATGCGGAACCGCCCCTGCTCCGGGTAATCCTTGCGTATCCGCACAATAAACTCCTTCTTACGACCCAGCTCATTGCCCCCCGAGATACCCTGCGGGAACTTGTTGTCCGTGCTTTTTTCAAACCGATGCTTAAACACCGGCGGTGCCGGTTCGGTGATGATCATCTTGTCCAGCGCCTTCCGTGCCGCCGCCAAATAATACTCCAGCTGAATCGCATTCATCTGCAGCGCACTGCCGTTATTGCGCATGCCGTCGGCCGAGATGCCGTCCGGCGGGAAATCCCGCGTGTACTCCAGATCCACCCCCAGCAAATCACGCATCGTGTTCTGGTACTCGCGCTGGTTCAAGCGCCGCACCACCACGCGCCCGCCCTTGCTCTGCGCCTGCTTGGCCGCCTGCGCGATCGTCGGGTTCAGCCAATCCAGCAACACCCGCCGCTCGGCCTCCTTCAGGGCTCCCTCCTCTTTCGGTGGCATCTCTCCCAGATTAATCACCGTCCGAACCTCCTGCCACATCTCCGCCGCGCGCGCGTCCTGCACCAAATCCGTCGATAACGTGTCCAGCCGCAGCTTGCCCTTCTGCTCCTTCGGACCGTGACAACTGAAACAACGCCGCTCCAGCACCGGCCGCACCACCTTCGCAAAATCCGGTGCCGCCGACAGCCAAGCTGTCAGAATCATTAAACTAAACAGAAACCCACGCATGAAAGCTGGCGGTTTGGACTGAATACCCCACCGGAACATTCACCCGCACCACCCTGTGATCTTGAAGGAAAAAAAGGATGCAGGCGAGTCTTCCTGAGCCTCACCACACCGATCCATCACCGACAAACCATCACCGGATCACACCTGCAGCCATTGCCGGTTCTAAATGCGTATTGGCATAGGGCAGAATCAAAGGTTCGGAGCGCCCATCACTCCTTCAGCGCGTCCAGTTCGGCCTTGGTATCCTTGGTATCGGGATGGTTTGGGCCCAGTTTCTTG